>CALCHA010000629.1 GCA_937901265.1 uncultured Phycisphaerales bacterium | reverse complement strand
ACCGCCGGCTTCTGGCCCCCCGCCAGACTCACCAGCCCCACCCCCGGAAGCTGCGAAATTTTCTGCGCCAGCCGCGTGTCCGCCAGATCCTGCACCCGCGACAGTGGCAGCGACTCCGATGAAAGCGCCAGCGTGATGATCGGCGTGTCGGCGGGATTGGTTTTGGCGTAGATCGGCGGATTGGGCAGATCGCGCGGCAGATAGCTCGTCGCCGCGTTGATCGCCGCCTGCACCTCCTGCTCCGCAATGTCGATGTTCAGTTCCAACGCAAACTGCAGCGTGATTACCGAACAGCCGTTCGAGGAGGTCGACGTCATCTGCGCCAGCCCGGGCAACTGCCCGAACTGTCGCTCCAGCGGGGCAGTCACCGACGTCGCCATCACATCCGGTGCGGCGCCCGGATAGAACGTCTGAATCTGGATCGTCGGGTAATCCACCTGCGGCAGCGCCGACACCGGCAACTGGTTGTACGCCACCAGCCCCGCCAGCAGAAGTGCCACCATCAGCAGGCTCGTCGCGACAGGCCGCAGGATGAACGGTCTCGAA
Organism: uncultured Phycisphaerales bacterium; assembly: GCA_937901265.1. Taxonomy (GTDB): domain Bacteria; phylum Planctomycetota; class Phycisphaerae; order WQYP01; family WQYP01; genus CALCHA01. Next base: position 4,296 of record CALCHA010000629.1, on the reverse strand, counting down.
GGACTCATGTGCCCTCCCGCGACGCTCCCGACCCCGCTCCCATCCCCCTCCCGCTCCCCGCCCCGCCGCCGCGGCCGCCGCTGCCGCCTCCGCGACCGCCTCGGCCGCCAGACTGCGGCTGCGTTCCGGCCGGCTCAGCCACACCCGCCGCTCCCCGCACGATCACCTTCGTCCCATCACGCAGCTTGTCCACCCCGTCGGTCACCACCATCTCCCCCGCCTTGAGCCCATGGTCGATCACCGTCGTTTCTTCCTGCGTCAGCCCCGGCGTGATCTGCCGCATCTCCACGCTCTCGTCCGGCTGCACCACATACACATAGCTGTTGTCGTTTGGCCCGCGCTGCACCGCGGCCGCTGGCACCGACACGGCCTCCTTCAGCGTGTTCACCAGCATCCGCACGTTGACGAACTGGCTGGGAAACAGCGACAGGTCCCTATTCGCGAACGTCGCCTTGAACCGCGCCGTCCCGGTCGTCGGATCGATCGTGTTGTCCACCGTTTCCAGAGTCCCCTCCGCCAGCTTCTTCGTCCCCGTCCGATCCGTCACTTCCACGGGCAGTTTTTGTCCCGCCTGCAGTTTGGGAAGCACCGCGGGGAGGTCATCCTGACGCAAGGAAAAAAGCACCGCGATCGGCTGCACCTGCGTGATCACCGCCAGGCCCCCCGCGTCCGAGGCGTGCACCATGTTGCCTTTGTCCACCAGCCGCAGCCCGATGCGCCCGGTGATCGGTGCCTTGATGTCGCAGTAGGCGATCTGCAGGTTCGCGCTTTCCAGAGTCGCCTGATCCGTTTTGATCGCCCCCTGAAACTGCGCCACCGCCGCCGTCGCGGTGTCGATCTGCTGCCCCGTGATCGCTTCGCGCGCCAGCTCGTAACGCTGCAGGTCCAGCTGCGCGTTCTTCAGCGACGCCTGGTCCCGCGCAAGCTGCCCCTCCGCCTGGTCCCGCTGCACCTCGAACGGGCGCGAATCAATATGGAACAAAAGATCGCCCGCCTGGACGCTCTGGCCCTCGGTGAAGTGCACCTCCATCAATTGGCCATCCACCCGCGAACGCACCGTCACCGTGTTGTAGGGCGACACGTTGCCCAGGGCGGTCAGGTAAACGTTGAAGTTGCTCATGGTCGCCGGCACAGCGACCACGGGGATCGGGCGCGCGGCGGGTTGGGCCGCTGCCGCTTTGGCAGCGGCCTGGTGACCTTGCCACCAGTACCAGCCCCCGACCCCCAGCCCGGCGAGGATGCACACGAAGACCACCCACACCCACGCAGTTGCGCCGCTGGAGGCTGGCGGGGAGGTGGCGGAACCGTGCGACGAGAGGCCCACCAGGGGCGGCGCGCCAGGTCCCCCGGCGATGGCGGGGCGCATGCTTTCAGCCGCCGGCCGGGTCGCGGTGGCGGTACCTTTCGGGGGCGCACTGGGGTTGTGGGGCTGTGGATCGGCCGGTGGGCCGCCATTGTCGAGGGGATGACTGCTCATTTGGGCCTGCTCTTGGGGCGTTCCGGGGTCGGGTCAACGGTACGAAAGTCGGCCTGCTGCCGAAGGTTAGAGATAGCCAGAGGCCGCCAGCCGCGAGTCGTCCGCCTCCGCCGGCCATGCCCAGGCCCCTCAACGCCTCCAAGCGTCGTCGGAGATAACGCGGCAACATCCCCCGCATTACGCAAAGAAATGAGAGTTTTTTCCAACGGTTCAGCAGCGGTAAAACCAATGTCTGCCCCCTACACCCCCGCAACCCGCCCCCCGCCCCCCAGCCGCCGCCCCCCCGCTACGGCCCGCCCACCTGCCCAAAAAAAAGGCAGCCCGGCGTAAAGCCGGGCTGCCTGGGAAAGCGTGGGGAGGGAGGGTGATCGCTTACTGGCGATCGCCACCACCGACGTTGGCCACGGGAACCATGACGAAGTCATAGGGCTGGGTCATGCCGCCGCCACCGTTCGAGAGGGGCGGGATCTGCCCAGGGGTCGTCACGGGCGTACCGACGTTGTACTGACCGCTGGAGTTATTCCAGGTGGTGAAGATGTTGTCGTTTTGCGGACCAACGTCCGGGCGACGGGTGAATTCGGCGTGGCCGTCAGCGAAGCCGACGTTCTGGCCGTCACGGAGATGGTTGGGGGAGTTCCAGGTCTTGGGGCCGCCGGTGGGCACCGCACCGTTGGCCTGGCCGACGGTGTTGGCAACGGGGTTGACGCCCGAGCCCGAGAGCGGAGCCATATCCGAGATCAGGGGCGACGAGGCATCGGAGCTGTTCTTCCACCAGGCGCCAACGTTGGTGTTGCCGCTGTGGTCGTAGCCCCAGGGGATGCAGATCGAGTAGCTGTAGGTGTTGTCAGCCACGCCGCCAGCGTTGTTAAAGTTGAGGTAGAAGTTCTGGCCGGAGGTCTGCTGAGCGGGGGTGCTGATGACCGGGTCAGACTTGCAGACGAAGCCCTTGGGGGCGACCTGCTGTTTAAGGACCAGAATCCACATGCTGGCGGGGATATTGCCACGATAGGTGGGCGAGCCGGTGTAATACTGCGACAGGGCATCGTCGGCTGTGGTGGCGCTGGTGCTCACCCCGCCCGACGGGCCGCTGGCGTCATTGGCAAGGAGATAGGTCGTGCCGTTGCCATTGGTCGGAATAACGACCAGCGGGAAAAGGTCATTGTTTTCTGCGGCGTAAACGACGCAGGACTGCATGACGCCCCGCGCGTTGGCGGCGCAGGCGGACCGGTTGGCGAGTTCGCGAGCACGGCTCAGCGAGGGAAGCAGGATTGCGATGAGCAGGGCGATGATCGCCACGACCACCAGCAACTCAATCAGGGTAAAACCGCGACGTTTCATTTGAACGTCCTCCACGTGAGAGATGGATTGCCCGGGCCGGGCGGGGAAGATGACCGACTTTGGACAGAGGAGATCACAGCGACCATCCGGTCGAAGGGTTGCTGCTGCGAATCACAACGATTCACGATCCTCCGCAGACATGAGAAACGCATAAGTCCGCACCACGCCGAAGTCGGGCCGCACGGCCCACACCAAGCCTTCGGGAAGCCCGGCCGGACAGAATATGACAACTTTTTAAATCCGTCCCTGGATTTCGTTTCGTCCTCGCTCGCATGGGAGTCTGTCAAAAGCCTCTCTCTAAGGAAGAGAACCCCTGAACAAGACGCTCCGCGAGCGAAAACTCGCCAGATTTTTCTCCGGCATTGTAACTCTGGGCAACCTTCTGCGTGATAGCTACGGGAGAAAGACCGCGCTCACACAAACGAATGACCCAGAACCACTCCAGAGGACCCAATGAAGAGGGGGAAAACCTGCTGACTCCGAAGGCCAAAAAACCGCCATCGCCAACAACGAGCAGGAAGAGCGTATAAAACGTAGAAGGGCATGTACACCAGAAATGATGAATGGCCCTGCCTGCACTTAAAAGAATAACACGCGGAACGCGGATGTCAACAGCAATTACCGGAACACCCCTCCCTTTTTTCACGGGTTGGGCAAATTTGCCTAAACCCTCATCGTTTCAAGGCCTTAAAACGCAACTGAGCGTCGATGAATTCCTGTAAATCCCCATCCAGCACACGGTCGGGCTGAAATACTTCATGGCCATTGCGGTGGTCCTTCACGCGCCGGTCGTCCATGACGTAACTGCGAATCTGGCTGCCGAAGGAGATCTCGCCCTTTTCGCCGTAGAGCTTGGCCAGTTCCGCGTCGCGCTTGGCTTCTTCCAGCTTCTGCAGCTTGGCCTTAATAAGGTTGAGCGCCAGCACGCGGTTCTGGACCTGCGACCGCTCGCTGGTGCAGACCACTTGCAGGCCGGTGGGCTTGTGCGTGACCCGGATCGCGGAGGCCACCTTGTTGACATTTTGTCCGCCCGGGCCTGACGCCCGGACAAAGGCGATGATTTCGAGATCCGCCTCGGGAATCTCCAGCTCCACCCCTTCGTTCTCGAATACGGGGGTGACGTCCACACTGGCGAAGGATGTGTGGCGGCGGGCATTGGCGTCATAGGGGCTGATGCGCACCAGCCGATGGACGCCGACCTCGCAGTTCATCAACCCGGTGGCGTAGGTTCCCTTGACCACGAGGGTGATGGAGCGGATCCCGGCCTGTTCCCCGTCGGTGCGGTCGACCTCGGACACGTCCCAACCCTGCCGCTCCCAGTAGCGCAGGTACATGCGGAACAGCATGCTGGCCCAATCGCAGGCTTCGGTTCCGCCCGCCCCGGCGTGAATCTGGACGTAGCAGTCGGCGATGTCGTGGGGGCCGGTGAACAGGGCGTGCAGCTCGACCTTTTCGTAATTCCGTTCGACGGTCTTGACCAT
>CALCHA010000628.1 GCA_937901265.1 uncultured Phycisphaerales bacterium | reverse complement strand
CCCGGCAGCGGGGTGGACGATGTCATCGTGCACCGACTTTGGCTGTTTTGGCGAGCAGGCCGCCTCACGCAACGCCCCCTCACCGCCCCAGAAGCCCCGACCCGCGCAGTTGCCGCATGCCCTCGATCAGTCGCTCCAGCTCCCCATCGCTGTGCGTCGCCATCAGGCTGATCCGCAGCCGCGCCGACTGCGGCGCCACGGTCGGCGGCCGAATCGCCGGAATATAAAGCCCCCGCTCCTTCAAAAAACCGCTCGCCGCCACCGCTACCGCCGCAGGCCCCAACATCACCGGAACAATCGGCGTCTGCGAATCGCCACAGTCAAATTCCATCGCCCGCAATTCCTGCCGCAGCCGCTCCGCCAGGCCAAGGACGCGGGCCCGCCGCTCCGGTTCCTGCGCCACGATTTCCAGTGCGGCCAGCGCCGCGGCACAAGGACCCGCCGGCAGGGCCGTCGTATAGATAAAGGGCCGCGCGGCGTTGATGAGCGTGTTGATGACGACCTGCGGGCCGGCGATGAATCCGCCGACGGAACCCAGCGCCTTGGAGAGCGTCCCCACCGTCAGCGCGATGCGCCCTTCCACCCCCTGCAGCTCCGCAAGCCCGGCACCCGTCGCCCCCAGCACGCCCGTGCCATGGGCATCGTCGATCACCATCAGTGCCCCCTGCTGCTCCGCGAGACTGCAGGCCACGGGCAGATCCGCCACATCGCCATCCATCGAGAACAGCGCGTCCGTGACAAGGAAGCGGCGGCCCACGGGCGCGCGGGCCAGCAGCTCCGCCGCTCGCGCGTACCGCCGATGCGGAAACGTGCGATGCATCGCTCCGGCGTGTTGCGCGGCATCCAGCAGACTGGCGTGGTTGAGCTTGTCCGACACAATCGTGTCCTGCGGCGAAGCGAACGTGCTCAACGCCGCGAGGTTGGCCATGTACCCGCTGGGAAACAGCAGCGCCGCTTCACAGTTTTTCAGCCGCGCGAGGGCGGCCTCCAGACGCTGGTGAATCTCCAGCGAACCGGCGACCAGTCGCGAGGCGCCGCTGCCCGTGCCAAAGCGCGAGGTCGCTTCCCGGGCGGCCTCGATCAGGCGCGGATCGGCAGCCAGGCCGAGGTAGTTGTTGGAGCAGAACTGAAGGTACTCGCGCCCGTCGAGGCAAATGGTGGATCCGGGGGCGACGTTGCTGGGGTGGAGCTCCCGCAGGAGATGGTCGGCTCGGCGCTGGTCAAGCTGCGACTGGAGCGACCGCAGCCAGTCCGCATAATGCGCGCCAGGGAGGTGGCCAGAGCGCGGCAGCATCGCGCCGCCTGGGGCAATCGGTTCAAACGAGGTCATAAATACTGCAAAGGCAGGACGAGTCAGACCTTAGCGACAACCGGCTGCTCCTCACGCAGCGCGGAGGCCTTGGCGATCTCCTGCATTTTGAGCTTCATCAGCCGGCCGACCTTGAACTTGACGGTGCGCTTGGCCGGGACCGGAACGCGCTCCATCGTCTTGGGATTCTGCGCCACGCGAGCCGCCCGCTGCTTGCATTCAAAGACGCCGAAGTCACGGAATTCCAAGCGGTTACCGCGGCCCAGCTCGGCAATTACTTCGTCGAGGAACTGCTGGGTAACGCGCTTGACGACCACCCGCTTGACGTCGAGCTGCTCGGCAATGCGATCCACCAACTCTTTTTTGGTCACCGTTCCCATATTCTTCCTTTTCCTGCCCCCGGGGCAGGCTCAGAAATGCCAGCTCGCGCGTGCGGAGGGGCCTGTGCCAGTCTCATGATCGATACGACCAGCCTACACGCGAAAGTCTTCCGGGGATGGAGCTATCATGGCGTTAGATTTCCCGCGAGTCAAGATGAGAGGTGACAATTGGTTCCGTGACGCTGCTCAGGGGGCACTGATGGTGGTGCGGGTGACATAGCTGTAGCGGTAGCCGAAGCCGAAGGGGCCCGAGATGTTCTGCGCGTCATAGGTGTAACTGCTGGCGGAAGATATCGCGAGCAGCGGTTGCGGTCCCAGGATGTACTTTTCGGGGCGCGGAAAATCCCAAGCCTGCTCGTCGGCGGAGGCCAGAACGTCGTAGGGATTGGGAGGCCGCACGCCCGGAGCTTCGACAATCGTTGCGGAAGGCACAAAAAATGGGGGTTCGGCGGGCGTCTGGCTTACCGGGCGATGGAGGGCGCAGCCGGTCGCAAAGACCAGGGGAAGAGCGAGAAGTGGGAATTTCATGAGCGGACCTCCGGGAGGAGCTCCGCAAGGATGATGCCAGAGGAAAGTCCGAGAAAAGGCCCCTCACGAGGGTTAAAAAAGCCTCAATTCTCGCCCGTGAGTTGCTGCTGCCACGCGGGGGTGGAGGGATGGGGGAAGTCGGCAACATCTGGGGGGGCTGGGGTGGGGGCCGGGGTGGGGGCTGGGGGATTCACGCTTCGTTGGCGTCTTCGATGCTGGCGGTGGGGTCGGCAGGATCGTCCTTGGGGATAATCTCAGCGCGCGTGGCTTTGTCGGCCATCTGGTCGAGAATTTCGAGGAGGGGCTCGCGTTCGATTTCGTAATCGTCAAATTTGGCCGACTGCTCTTTGCCGGCGGCGTCGAGGTAGGTGATCTCGACGATGCCGGTGGATTTCCAGCGGGTGTTGTTGATGCGGATGATTTTGTCCCAGGGGATGACGACGCCTTTGGCCGGGGAGATCGAAAGCTCGTCGGCGATGGCGCGGCGTGCCTGGCAGTGGAAGAACCACCAGATGGCCGCGATGACGGCGAGAGCGAGGGCGATGACGATGTATTTCTGGGTGTTGATGTCGGTTTCGCTGCGCCAGTTTTCAATTTTGGCTTCGTTCTGCGCGAGGGTGGTCATGTTGGCGCGCGACTGCGAGTCTTCGTGGGCCCAGCCGGTCCAGGCTTCGAGCTGGGGGAGGTTGGTGGCGGAGAGGCGGTTGCCTTCGACGTAGGATTTCATGACGGTGACGAGGCGGTCGTTATCGCGCGGGTAGCGGACCCAGGCGTCGTAGGCGAACCAGCTCAGGAAGCCGGCGCACATGAGGAGGATGAGGATGTTTTTATTGCGCACCGTCGTGGACGCGCGGGCGATGAGGGGCATGGGCGGTGTCTCCCGGAGTAGAGGGCAGTGGAGGAAGATCGGCGACAGGGGCGGGCGGCCTTGCGAGAAAACTGTCGCGGGCTGCTTATTATTGCAGAAGCCGGGCCGCACCGCCCGGTATGCGCCGGGGGCAGGTGAGGGGGGAGGGGGGTCAGTCGGGGTAGCGGGTGTTGGTGAGGACGAGGCTCCAGAAGATATTTTTGACCCGTTCGGGAAACGCACCGCGGCCCACGGGATGCTGGGGAATCCACTCGACCTTCTCGGGATTTTGCAGGCCCCACTCGATGAAACGCGAGGTGTCATCAAGCATGGACTGGCGCCACTGCTGGTGGGACTGCGGGGGTAAGCGGTGGTTGCGCATAGGCTCTCCCGGGCGGAAAGGGGTGGTGATTATAGCCGCCCGGGGATTGGTCATGGGGGGATTGTGGATTATCCGTTCGACGGGTGATGAACTTTGACGGGCGGGGGGCGTAAGGAGGGGCGGAGGATGGAACATGCGTGCGATCACTTGTGCCGTGTGGGGGGCGATGCTGCTGGGGAGGGGATCCGGGGCGCGGGCGTGCCTGAATGACACGCGGACGGACCTCGCGGAGAGGGAATTTCGTTCGCGTTATGAGCGGCCGGCAACGGGCGCGGGGCCCAGGCAGGCGCTGCTGATGGGGATGAATGGTTATGGCCTGGCGGTGGCGATGGGAGGCACGGCGCTGGTGGCCACGGGATGTGTGCGGCAGTTCCGCCGGCGGAGGGAGGGATGAGGACGCTGGTGGACAACTGTGTTCGGGTGGTGCTGCTGGGAATATTGGGGACGCTCGTCGGGAGCCTGGGCACGTGCGGAAATTTTCTGTCGCTGCGGCCGCGGCGCGAGCTGCGACCCATGCCGTATCAGGTGCCGATGATTCCGGGCGGCACGTCGTTGCGCATGGCGATGGTGCATGACATTCTGCACGAGCGGTACCTGGTGCATGGGGAGGCGTGGCAGCGCGAACGGGTGCGGGCGGCGGAGGAGCTGCTCCGCGGATACCCGTCAGATTCCCGTGCGACGCCGCCGACCGCGGTGCTCGATGCGATGGATGACCTGGCGGTGGCGTTGATTCACCTGCACGAGGAAGCGCGAGCGGCGGAGGTGATGCGCTCCAAGCTGGCGGTGCTGCCGGAGCCGGCGGCAGAGGGAAAGACCGCGCCGGCCACGGGGGTGGACGCTGAACAGGCGTATGTCGCGATGCTGACGCGGCCGCCGCTGGGGGGGATGGCGCATGAGCGATACACCGCGGAGGCGAACCTGGGGACGGCGTTGATTCACGCGGCATTTGGGCCGGTGATGGCGGGCGATGCTGACGCGCAGGGGCAGCTTCGCGAAGGGCTGGAACACATTGAACGGGCGACGGCGTTGAATCCCGGGGCGCACTTCGGGCGAGAACGGTGGCAGGCGCTGGCGGTGCGGCATCTTCTGCTGGCGCTGCAGACGCCGGAGCTGCTGACGCAGTGCACGGTGACGGGGGACACAATGGAGGTGGAGCGGGCGCGCACGCCGATGCGTTACCGCCGGGTTTATTCATTGCCCGACGAGGGGACGCTGAGCGCCGCGGAGCGTTGGAAGGTGCGGCAGCGGATCGCGCAGCCCCAGCTTGATGGGGATTGGGCGGCAGAGATGGGCGTGGACACGGAATCGCTCACCTTTGACGAGCCGACGCTGGCGATCATCGGGATGTGGACGATGGGGGGCGGGCCGAACGCCCATTTTGCTTTGGCCCTCGGTCGTCTCATGGAGGATGTGGGGCAGCGGGAGATTGCGTGGGAGGGTTGTGAGCGGGCGGTGGAGCTGGCGGGGGACCAGGGGGCGGGCTTTTCCGGGGAGCCGGCGGTCGCGGCGCGGCTGGTCGCGTATTGCCGGGAGCGCGAGGGGGCGATCGCAGCGGAGGAATCGGCGGACCCCGCGGAGTGGGAGCGGACGATGCGGTCGCGGCACCGGGCGGAGCTGGCGTGGGGGGAAGCGTTCCAGCGGCGCTATCAGACTTATGAGGCCAACGAAATCGCCGCCGGGCGCGGGGTCAATGGGGCGGTGGAGGATGCGGGGTTCCTGCGCAGTCAGCCGGCGATTGCATCGGCTCCCGGGCTGGCGGATGAAGCGGTGGTGACTCATCTTCAGCCGCGGGATGTGGCGGATTTTGTGCCGTCGTGGCTGCTGGGCGTTGCGGTGTGTCTGTGGGCGGATGAATTTGATCATCGGCGGCGGAGAGGGGCACTGCACGCGCGCCGATAGGGGGAGGTGGATCGCGGCGGGTTGGCGGCGGGAAGTGCGAGGGGGATGGTCGACGGTCTCCGCCCCCCCCACGCTTGCTCACGGGCGCGTCTTGGAGGTCACGGTGGTTCGCCAGGTAATGGGAGAGCGGGGCACGCACGGTCGCTTCCTTACGGGCGCGGCTCTGATGGCTTTTCTCGGAGGAGACTATTGCGGGACCTTGCGCTGCGGATGCAGAAGGTCGATGGGGTGATCATCGCGCGGGAGGACTTTGTAGGGGTTCATGGCATCCGAGGGGACCAGGGCGGTGCGGATGGTGTGCATGGCGGCGAGGGAATCGAGCGAGAACATGTCGCGCATGAAGGGGAGTTTTTCGATGCCGACGCCGTGCTCGCCGGTGAGGGCCCCGCCGACGGAAATGCAGTGGCGGAGGATCTCGCCGGAGGCGGCGAGGGCGCGAGCCGGAATTGTATTGACGACAAGTGTCGTCATCGGATATGGTGACGACATGGGTCGTCGGAACACAACTTCTCACGGAGCGGGGATCGGGCGCGGGGAGCTGGAGGTGCTGCGATATGTGCAGGAGCATCATCCGGTGACGGTGCGGGCGGTGGCGGAGCATCTGGCGGCGAAGCGGGGCGTGGTGCGGACGACGGTTTTGAACGTGATGGGGCGGCTGGTGGCGAAGGGGTTCCTGGTGCGGAAGCGCAGGGAGGGGGGCGTGTATGTGTATTCGCCGCGGATGGAGAAGCGGCGGATGATGCTGGGGCTGGTGCGGGATTTTGTGAAGGGGGCGCTGGGGGGTTCGGTGTCGCCGTTCGTGGCGTATCTGACGGATGAAGGGGAGGTGAGCGCGGAGGAGTTGGCGGCGTTGAAGGCGGTGGTGAAGGAGCTGGAAGTGCGGGCGCGGGAGGGGAAGCGATGAACGGATCGGTGGAGATGGTGAACGGGTGGGCGGGCCTGTGGGGAGCGGGGATGGTGCGGGCGAGCGTGCAGGGAGGGGCGGCGCTTTTATTGGCGTGGGGGATCTGCGCGATGTTGCGGCGTGGGCCGGCGGGGGTGCGGTGTTGGGGGTCGCGGGCGGGGTTTGGGCAGTTGCTGGTGGCGGCGCGGTTGCCCGGGGTGATGGCGGTGCCTGGGGTGCAGTGGGGCGGGGCAGCGCCGGCGGAGGCGCCGGTGGCAGTGGTGGAGGTCGGGAGTTCGTTGGAGCAAGCGCCGGGAGATGGGCCGCGGCAAGGCCGGGCCGTGGCGGTGGTGCGCGGGGAGCCGTCGGCGTCGGTGTCGTGGGAGGCGTGGGCGATGGGGGCGTGGTTGGCGGGGGTGACGGTGGGAGCGGCGGGGTTGGTGCGGGCTGCGCGGCGTGCGGGGCGGATGCGGCGGGAGAGCACGCGCGTGACGGCGGGGCCGCTGGTCGATTGGTGCGAGGAGATGGTGCGGGCGATGGGGGTGCGGGCGCCGGAGGTGCGCGTGGGGGTGGCTTCGCCGGTGCTGGTGGGGTGGTTGCGGCCGGCGATTTTGTTGCCGGCGGGGCTGGAGGATTCGGAGCGGGGGCGGCTGGTGGTGGCGCACGAGATGGCGCATCTGGCGCGGGGGGATTTGTGGTGGAACTGGCTGCTGGCGGCGGGGCTGGTTTGCTTCTGGTTTCATCCGCTGGTGTGGGTGGG
>CALCHA010000627.1 GCA_937901265.1 uncultured Phycisphaerales bacterium | reverse complement strand
ACGCGGCCGAGCTGCTGGTCGGCGAAGGAGATGGCGGCGATGTAGGCGCGGATGTACTGCTTCGCTTCCTCTTTGGAAGCGCCGCGGCCGATGAAGAGGTCGGCGTTGCGCTTGCGGATGGCGGCGCTCGGGAAGCCGTCGGGGACGGTGGGCCAGGCGGCGAAATCGGGCGGCAGCTGGATCTTGTCGAGGTCGTAGCGGTCGTAGCACTCCTGGGTGGCGGCGAGGGGCGAGTGGGGTTTGACGAAGCCGCAGCCGATGAAAAAGGGCTGGTCCTTGAGTTTGTTGAGATGCTGGATGGCGAGGTCAGCGGTTTTGTAGTCGGGGTGACCTTCGCCCTTGCCATCAAGAAGAATGATGCGGTCGGAGTGGGCACCGTGGCTGATGTCTTGCGCGAGCGGGGGCAGGACGTCCTTGTTGGCGGCGGGGACGGGGTTTTTGGTGGTGTCGATGGTGTGCCCGCCGGCACCGCCATCTCCGTCGGCCACGCCGCCGCCGATGTCCCACGAGGGGAGGTCATCAAAGCCGCCGTGGTAGATTTTACCGGCACGGGCGGTTGTGTAGCCGTTCATGCGGAAGAGCTGCGGAATGGTGACGACGTTGGGCTGGATTTTGCGGAGGTTGGTGGTGTTGCCGAGGACTTTGGTGATGGTGGGGCGGTGGCCGCTGAAGAGCGAAGCGCGGGAGGGGTTGCAGATGGGGAACTGGCAGTAGTTGCGGTCGAAGCGGACGCCGGAGGTAGCGAGGGCGTCGAGGTTGGGGGTGACGGCATGGTGGACGGAGTTGTAGCAGCCGATCTCGACGCGCATGTCGTCGGCCATGAAGAACAGGACGTTGGGCTTTTTGCCGCCGGGACGGGTGGATTGGGAAAAGGCGGTGGCGGGGAGCGAGGCGGCCAGCGCAGAGCCGGCGACGGTGTTGAGGAAGCTGCGGCGGGAAAAATCGGTCATGGGGGGTCCTCCGACTATGAGGGAGAAACGCGGCATCGGAGGAAAACTTGCTGACCGACCCATGATGAATGGAGGATAACGTATGCGAGTGGGTGTCCGGGTATAGTGGGGTGGATGATGGATGCGACAAAAGCCAGCGAGTCCGCGCCTGCGCGGCCGTTCCACGTGCTCACCAAGCCGATCGGGCCGATCTGCAATTTGGATTGCACGTACTGCTTTTACCTGGAGAAGGAGGCGTTGTACGCGGGGGAAAAAAAGTGGCGGATGGCCGACGACGTGCTGGAGCGGTACGTGCGGGAGTACATCGTGGGGCAGCCGGGGGAGGAGGTGCGCTTTGCGTGGCAGGGGGGCGAGCCGACGCTGCTGGGCGTGGACTTTTTTCGCCGGGTGGTGCAAATGCAGAAGCGCTTCGGCGAGGGGCGGAAGATCAGCAATGCGCTGCAGACCAACGGGACGCTGCTGGATGATGCGTGGTGCGCGTTTTTGACGGAGCAGGAGTTTCTGGTGGGCTTGTCGGTCGATGGGCCGGCGGAATTGCATGATCGGTATCGGGTGGACAAGAAGGGGCAGGGCACGTTCGAAGCAGTGATGCGGGGGCTGCGGTTTTTGCAGAAGCATGGGACGGCGTTCAACACGCTGACGGTGGTGAACCGGGCCAACGGGTCGCATCCGCTGGAGGTGTACCGGTTTTTGAAATCCATTGGGAGCGGGTTTCTGCAGTTCATTCCGCTGGTGGAGCGACAGGCGCCGGTGGCGCTGAAAGTTCGCGGGTTTGATTTCGCCCCCCCACCGCATCCGGCGGCGGCGGGCGAAGGCGGCGTGACGGAATGGAGCGTGGGGGCGGCACAGTATGGGACGTTTTTATGCGCAATTTTCGACGAGTGGGTGCGGCGCGATGTGGGGCGGACGTTCGTGCAGTTGTTCGATGTGGCGCTGGGAAACTGGATGGGGCTGGGCTCGTCGCTGTGCGTGTTCGCGGAGAAATGCGGGCGGGCGGTAGCGATCGAGCACAAAGGCGATGTGTATAGCTGCGATCATTATGTCTATCCGGAATATCGGCTGGGGAACGTGATGGAGGCGGCGCTGGGAGCGATGATTGAATCGCCGCAGCAGGTGAAGTTCGGGGCCGACAAGTCGTCGACGCTGCCGAAGTATTGCCGGGAGTGCACGGTCAGATTCGCGTGCAACGGGGAGTGTCCGAAGCATCGCTTCATCACGACGCCGGAGGGGGAGGCGGGGCTGAATTATCTGTGCGCGGGATACAAGCGGTTTTTCACGCATATTGACCCCTACATGCGGGTGATGGCGGACCTGGCACGGCGCAACAAGGCGCCGGCGGCGATCATGGGGATGCTGCGGGAAGAGGAGGCGCGGGCGGGGGGCGGCGGGGTGAGGGGGCGCAACGGGGCGTGCGCCTGCGGGAGCGGGAAAAAGTTCAAAAAGTGCTGCGGGCGGTGAGGGAGCGAAGCGCGGCGTGGAGCCTTGCCCGCGCGCGGCCCCGAGGGCCGCGGCTAAATTTGCAGGAACGGTCACTTTGCCCTGGCGACTTCGACCTCGAAGACGTAGCTCGGGCCGAACATGTTGGAGCGGAAGACGATCCATTTGCCGTCGGGGGTGAAGTTGACGTTGGGCTCCAGCGCATATTGATGCCTGGACATATTCACGAGGCGCTCGGTGTCGAGGGTGCCGGGCTGGATGAGACCCTTGGGGTCGTAGGCGCCTTGTGCCATGTTGCGCGAGAGATGGGGCGTGTGGACCATGATCCACGGGTTGCCGTTGCCACCATCGCCGGCGAAAAACTTTCCGTCCGGGGAAACGTTGACGTGGATGGAGTTCTCGCCATCTTTGAGGTGATACCAGATTTCCTGGTGGGTCTTGAGGTTGGTGCCGGCGATCCAGGAGGTGCTGCCGGCGCCGCGCGGAAAGCTGAGCTGGTACCAGGAGGTATCGCCGTCGGGCGACCAGAACTCGTGCCCCCAGATTTCGTTGATCATGGTGCGGGTGTGAATTTTGGTGAGGTTGCTCCCATCGGTATTGATGACCCACACGCGGTCGTTGTTCTGCCATGGCCCTTCGTGACAGTACATGAGGACGTGGGGATCGGTGGGTGAAAACTGGAAGTGGTTGTCCCAGTCGTTGGAGGGGTTGAATTCGGTGATCCTGCCGGTGGCGGCGTCCATGGTGATCAGGGCCATCGGCAGGTGCTGGCTCCAGCGGTCACCCAGGTTGATGCGCTGCCCCGGGGCGGCGCGGACGGGCTGCGTCGCGGCGCCGCCCCGGCCATCGAGATAAGTGACGGCGCCGGCGAGGAGGGTCTCGTCGGCGTTGACCGTGCCGACGCTGTAATTCGGCGGCAACTTGCCGATCTCGTGTTCCTCTTTGGTGCTTGGATCAAACCACCAGACCGAGCGCGCGGCGGGGGCGCGGTCGGGCGAGACCGCGTAACCACCCGCCTGCGCGTGCTCCGGTGTGACCACGGTGCGCGTGAGGAAAATCCGCCCGGTCTTGCGGCCGACCTGAATGATGTTGTTGCTGACGCTCTGCCCGCCCACGATCGAGTGATCGGGAAGCAGCCGCGTGATAGCCCGGGACTGTAGATCCACCTGATAAATGCCGGTGAGCGAGGTGAAGACCAGCTTGTGGGCGTCGGGCGAATAGGCGTACTGGTGGAAGTAGAGCGAGAGCGAGTTGGGCTCGTCAGACAGACGCACGATGCGGTGGCCGGTGTCGGGGTCGATCCATTCCTTCGGCGGCGGCTGGCCCGTGGAGGGCGCGATGGGGAACGAGAGGCCGGTGTTGGGATCGCGGCCGCGGACGGGCTGCGTGGCGGGAGCGTGCTGCGCAAACGTGGTGGCGGAAACAAGGAGCGCCGCGGCGGTCGCCGCCAGAAGGGAAATGGGCCGCATGAGACGCCTCCGGGTTGAATGCTGCGGGTGGATGGCTATCCTTCGAAGAGTTGCTGACGGGGTAACGCGGGGGCGGGGCCGTTGTTGCTTGATGTGAAGGTGTGTGCGATGCGAAGAATCTGTGCGACGATGGCGATTTTGCTGGCGGCGGCACTTGCGGGGTGCGAGGGCTCCACGCCACCACCCAGGCCCAAGGGCATCACACACGTCTACGCCATGCGCGGCCAGATCACCAGCCTCGAGGCCTCGCCCGACGGGCAGATTCGCATCCATCACGAGGCGGTCAGCAATTTCCGCGACACACTCGATCAGCCGGCCCCGATGAATTCCATGACGATGCCCTTTGAAGTCGCCACGGGCGTCTCGCTGGAGGGACTGAAAGTCGACGACAAAATTGCGTTTGACTGGGAAGTGAACTGGGACGCGGGCGTGCACCACATCACGGCGATCCACAAGCTGCCGGCCGACACGGTGCTGACATTCGGGCCGGCGACGTCGGTGCCGGCGAGTGCGAGCGCGCCGGCAGGGCGCTGAGCTTTCGAATTCAGCACGAAGGCACGAAGGGTGGAAGACCACGAAGGACGACGAGGCGGACCACAAATGGCCACAAATGGCGGGAGCCGGCAGCGCGGGCCTTTCGGTGACGGCGGGGTCTTGAAATTTTTTTGCGGCGCGCTGCCTTGGCATTGTCGATCACGACAGAGCGCATTGGTAATCATTTTTGGGCATGGGTGGTTCCCCGCGTCGTCGGTCTCACGCGAATTCGGCGTCGACGGCTTCCAGCAGCAGGTGCAGGATGACCTGGTGCGCTTCCTGGATGTGGTTGGTGTGCTTCGAATCGATGATGATGGAGAGGTCGCAGAGCTTTTTGGCCTTGCCGCCGCCCTTGCCCAGGAGACCCACGACTTGGCCACCGGCGTCTTTCATGGCCTTGGCGGCGCGGAGGCAGTTGGTCGAGTTGCCCGAGGTGCTGAAGAGCACCAGCACGTCGCCCTTTTTGGCGAACGCTTCGACCTGCCGCGAAAAAACGTAGGTGAAGTCCCAGTCGTTGGCGATGCAGGTCATGGCGGAAGCGTCGGAGCACAGGCAGATCGCCGGCAGCGCGCGGCGCGGCCGGTTGTACTTCCCGGTGAGTTCCTCCGCCAGGTGCATGGCCTCCGCGGCCGAACCGCCATTGCCGCAGGTGAGCAGCGTGCGGCCCCCCTTGAGCGTCTTGAGCAGCAGCCGGGTGACGGCGTCGATGGCGTCGATCTGGTTTTCCAGCGTAAAAATGATGGATGCCGACTGGGCGATGTAGTCGCCGATGCGGTCGGTGGAGGAAGGTTTCTTGTTCATGGCGATCCTCTTGCGCAGGTGAAGGTCGCGCATTGTCGGGCAGCGCGGGCCGGGGGGCAACCAGAGAGAGTTGAACAGCGTGGGAATGGCTCAGTCGTGATCCAATGGATGAAGAAGGGTAGAGACGTACCAGTTGGGGAGATCTTCCGTCACGCGAAGCAGGTGGCCTTCCTGGTATTCCGCGATTAATCGAGCGGGGTGGCCTGCCGTCGAATTATCGAAGAGGAAGGCGCGAGCAACGGCAGTCGCGGCTTCTCGAAGCGCCACAAGGGAGCGGCGATATCGCTGTGCGATTTTATCGCCGGGGACGTTGTGTCCTCCGTCTGCCACTCTCGCGGCGACGCGTCCCTGATTGATCAAGGGGCTGTCCGTGCAGACATAGTAGAGATAGGTGCGGTAGCCGCGGACACGAGCTTCTCGGAGCAGGTCGACTTTGTCCGGGCCGGACATGACGGTTTCACAAGTGAAGCTGGCCTGGCTGGCAAGCCACTTGCGGCGCATGAAATCGGCAAGGACCGTGACGAGATAGGGGTTGCCGCCATCCTCCAGGTATAAGACGTTCCCCCGAACGGGCGGGGCGGGGATGCCGTGCGCGGCGGCCAAGGGATGGATTGCGAAAAACCGGGCGAGTTCTGCGGGTTCGACAGACAGTCCCCATGGGGTGAAATCCAGTTGACGGGTATGGCGCAAGTCCTGCTCGATGACGTCAGGATTCTGGACGTACCCGAGGGAGATGGGAAATTGAGTTTTCATCAGCTCGAGAAGGGTGCTTTTTCCAGAGCCGTTGGGGCCACCAAGCATGCGCAAGCGGGGCGTCGTCATAAAGGGCTGATGATCGACACGTCGGCTGGGAGGCGGTACTTAGGGCGTGCTACTTCGCCAAGTTTTTCTTCGCGCCCATCAGGATAGCGTTTCACGATGGCCGTCCCACGCATGAAGGTGATCGGGATGCCTTTAGCACGTTGCTGACGGAGCTTGGCGCGGATTGCCGCCGCGGCACGGGGGCTCTGCAGGAAAACGATCACGTCGTTGTCGGTAGCGTCTTCACCCGCAGCCACAGAGGGAGCGACTCGTGCGCCCAGCTTTTTTTTCCCATGCTTTTCTGGCATACAGCACCGTGTTGAAACCATGATCCTCGCAGGTGCTTAATTATAGCCGCAGCACTTGGAGATGCGATACAAAGGCGGATGGCATCACACCTTGGCGATCAGCAGGCTCGTGTTGTGTCCGCCGAAGCCGAAGGAGTTGCTCATCGCGTACTGCACCGTGGCGCGACGGGCGATGTTCGGCACGTAGTCCAGATCGCACTCCGGGTCGGGCTCGTCGTAATTGATCGTCGGCGGCAGGCAGGAGCGGGTCAGCGCCAGCGCCGAGATCACCAGCTCGATGCCCCCCGACGCCCCCAGCGAATGACCCAGCGCCGACTTCGTCGAGGAAATCGCGACCTTCTTGGCGGCGGGCCCGAAGATGGTTTTGACCGCCTTGGTCTCCGCCAGATCGCCCAGCTCGGTCGACGTGCCGTGGGCGTTGATGTAGTCGACCTGCTCGGGATTGATCCGGGCTTCCCGGAGAGCCTTGGCCATGGCGGCGGCGGCACCGGCACCGTTGGCGTCCGGGGCGGTGATGTGGCAACCGTCGCCGGTGGCACCTACGCCGACGAGCTCCGCATAAATGCGTGCCCCGCGAGCCTTGGCGTGCTCATATTCCTCAAGCACCACCACGCCGGCACCTTCCGACATGACAAAACCGTTGCGGTTCTTCTCGAAGGGGCGGGAGGCTTTGGTGGGCTCGTCGTTGCGCG
>CALCHA010000626.1 GCA_937901265.1 uncultured Phycisphaerales bacterium | reverse complement strand
ACGCACCGGAATTGTCGGCGCGTGGGCGTGAGTTGATCGACGATCCGTCAAACGAATGGGTGGCGAGTGTCGCCAGTGTGTGGGAGATGGCGATCAAGGTTCGCCTGGGAAAGCTGAAGATCAAAAGCGGCACGCTGGCGGCCTTCGTTGAGAGGGCGAAGGCCCAAGGCATCGCATTTTTGTCTATCAGCACCGAAGACGCATTGGGCGTGGGCGAGCTTGCTCCGTCGGGCCACAAGGATCCTTTTGATCGCTTGATCGCCAGCCAATGTCTTCGGCATGGCATGGCGCTGCTGTCCGTCGATGTCTGTTTTGACGCCTACGGGGTTACGCGGGTCTGGTGAGGGCGGAGCGGTGGCTTTGTCATGGTGGGGCTGGTTCTGATAAAAAGTAGACCTTGACGGCTGTGTGGGCCGATGGGTGGGGAATATGAGGCGTTTTTTGCGCGTGGAGCCATGCCGGTAACCAAAACGAACAATCGGTGGCCCGCCCGGGCCACTTTTCCGCGGCGGGCGGGGGATGGGTTTGAGGCTGTTCCGGCGCTGGTAAATGCGGTGCCGGCGGCCCCTTACGTGGGGCGGTCGCGCTTCGTGCTCACCCCGCTCTCGCTCTCGCTGGACCAGTTGCTCTTCCTCATCACCGCGGCGCTGCTATGCTCCGGGCTGGTGGTGGTCCAAATTGCCTACTCCCGCGTGCGCACCTCGGGCGAACACTGGCTCATGGCCTCCTTCAACAACAAAAATGCCATTCACGCCCTGGTCGCGCTACTCGCCATGACCGCCATGTGGCGGATGGATTACCGCTGGTTCCTCGGCAAGACCGGTGGCCGCTTCTCCCTCCTGCGCAGCCCCGCGACCTGGCTGACGCTTGTCACCATTGGCCTGCTCGTGGCCGTGCTGGCGACGCCCTTCGGCAAAGAGATCAATGGGGCCCGTCGCTGGTTCGCCCTCGGACCGATCGGCTTTCAACCCTCGGAACTGGCCAAGCTCTCCCTGGTGCTCTTCGTGGCCGCTTATGCGGTGCACCGGGCGGACAAAATCCATTCGTTCCTGTGGGGCTTCCTGCCGGTCATGGCCATCTTCGGCATCACCGCGGCGCTGGTCGTCAAAGAGGATTTTGGCACGACGGTGCTGATCGCGGCTGTGGTGCTGCTAATGACGCTGATGGCGGGGGTGCGGCTGTGGCAACTGGCGCTGCTGATTCCTCCCATCGGGCTGGTGATTTACAAAATGCTCAACACGCCGTGGCGGCGCGAACGGCTGCTGGCGTATCGCAATCCCTGGGCGGAATCGCAGGGTGCCGGCTATCACCTCATCCAGTCACTGCTCTCCATTTCCAGCGGCGGCTGGTTTGGCCTGGGCCTCGGCAACGGCATTCAGAAAATGGGCTACCTGCCGGAGGACAACACCGACTTCATCTTTGCCGTGATCTGCGAGGAACTGGGGTTCGTGGGGGCGGCGATGGTGGTGCTTTTGTTCGCGGCCTTCGTGGTCGTCGGGTGGCGCGTCATGAGCCGCTCGCAGAACCTCTTCGGCAAACTCGTGGCCTTCGGCATCACGGCGATCGTGGGCCTGCAGGCGGCCATCAACGTGGCCGTCGTGACGGCCTCCATGCCCACCAAGGGTATCGCCCTCCCGCTGATTTCCAGCGGCGGCACCGGCTGGATCATGAACGCGGCGGCCATCGGCGTGCTGATGAGCATCGAACGGGTGAACCGCATGGAAGCCCGCGGTATCCGCGCCATCGATCCCGGCCGGGGCTTCCCCGTCGAGGTGCAGGCGCTGCCCGTGGTCGCAGCCCTGCCGGCCGTGAACGCCGTCGCCGCGGCCTGATGGAATCGACGAACGATAGAAAACTCAAAGGCGCGATGGACCGCGCTTCTTTTGATGTGGATACAGGGAGGTTTGCATGACGACCGTGGTTTGGCCGCATCGCGCGAATGTGCATCTGGACAGGAGCAGGTCGAGCGTGGCGTTTACCGAGCAGCGGCGGGAGGGGCATGTCGCCGCGGCCCCGCGCACCCTGCGCGTGGTGATGGCCGGTGGCGGCACCGGCGGGCATCTCTACCCCGGCCTCGCCGTGGCTGAGGCGCTCGAATCCCTGGCCGCCGAGCGCGGGCTGGGGCTGGAGCTCCTCTGGGCGGCGACGCCCCGGGCGGTGGATCAGCGGCTGCTCACCAGGTTTGGCGAAAACTACGTGCAGCAGCCGGTGCAGCCGCTGGTCAAAAGCATCAAAAAGCTCTGGGGCTTCTGGCGCGGGTGGCGGGAAAGTTGCGCCATCTGGCGTCAGCGCATGAACCGCGGTGAAGTGGATTGCGTCGTCGCTCTTGGCGGATATGCCGCCGGGCCGGCGGCCTACGTCGCGTCCAAGGCGGCGGGCGTCCCCGTGGTCCTGCTGAATCCCGACGCGCTGCCCGGCCTGGCCAACCGCTTCCTCATGAAGCGCTGCGACATGGTGGTGACGCAATGGCCGCTGGGCGATGGCTGTCGCAGCGGCCTGAAAGGGGCGGTCAAGGCCCTGGGTTGCCCCATCCGGCCGGAGCTGGTGGGCCGCTCGCGCGCCGAGGGGGCGCGACGACTGGAAGTCGATCCCGAACGCCGCACGCTGGTGGTCACCGGTGCCAGTCTGGGGGCTAAAACGATCAATGACGCGGTGCTCAAAATGCTGGAGGAGCCGGCGGCACGGGCGATTTTTGAGGCCAAGGGGCCGGAGGGCTGGCAGATCCTGCATCTGGCCGGCATCGATCAGGCCGCCGACGTGCGGCTCACCTACGCCGCATGGGAACAAGTGCGGGTGCAGGTCATTGATTACTGCGATGACATGGCCAGCGTCTGGGCGGTGGCGGATCTGGCGATCGCCCGCGCGGGGGCCAGCACCTGCGCTGAACTCACCGCTTGCGGGGTGCCCTCCCTGCTGCTGCCCTATCCCTTCCACAAGGACATGCACCAGAAGGCCAACGCCCTGGAGCTCGAGCGTGCCGGTGCGGCCCTGATCGTTGACGATGCGCGCGATGCGGCGGCCAATGCGGCCGCTGTGAAAGCCGCGCTCGATTCGCTACTCTATGCGGACGCCAGGCGGCAATCGATGGCGGCCGCGGCGCGAGCCATCGGCAAGCCTGACGCGGCGGCGGAAATCGCCCGGGAAATTCTGGCCCTCGTCCGCTCGCCGATGCGATAAACCAGTCATCAGATGCGAGTTGTCCGTGTCCCGTGGGCCAGGGCTCCCCAGCGCCTCAGCCACTGTCCACGGACCCCTCGTCCCGCAAGGAGGCGGACGTCCATGCCCCCGATCATTCAGCAAAAGGCCGTGATGTACACCGTGAAAGATTTGCTGCACACCCTCAAGCCGGGACCCGCGCAGGGCACCGTCGAGGCGACCAAGCCCCCCCGTGAGGTCACCCCCTTTACCGACAAGCATGTTCACTTTGTGGGCATCGGCGGCAGCGGGATGAGCGGCCTGGCGCACATGCTCATCAACTTCGGGGCGCGCGTGTCGGGAACCGATCGCACCCCCTCCGCGGTCACCCGCCGCCTTTCCGAAGTCGGGGCATCCGTGAGCTACGACCAGAGCGCTGCCGTCCTGCCTGACGGCACCGATATGGTGGTGCACTCGGCTGCCGTGAAAGAGGATCATCCCGAACTCGCCGCCGCGCGCTCCCGCGGCTGCGAAATCCTCAAATACGCCGCCATGCTCGGTCGCGTCATGACCCTCAAGCATGGCGTCGCCATCGCCGGGACGCATGGCAAATCCACCACCACGGCCATGACCGCCCATGTGCTGCTGGCCGCGGGCAAGGACCCCTCCTTCGTGGTCGGTGCGACCTGCCCGCAGCTCGGCGGTTCGGCGCGCTCGGGCAAGGGCGACGCCTTCATCGTGGAAGCCTGCGAATATGACCGCAGCTTCCACAACCTTCATCCCCGCGTCGGCGTCGTGCTCAACATCGAGGAAGACCACCTCGATTACTACAAAGACCTCGACGAGATCAACGCCAGCTTTCATAAATTCCTCTCGCAGGTCGACCCCGCCGGCGTTGCGATCGTCGCCGCGGCTGACAAAAACTGCGCTCTGGCCACGCGGAACATCGAGGCCAACGTGGAGACCTACGGCATCGACGTCCCCGCCGACTGGCAGGCCACCGGCATCCGCCGCTTTCAGGGCAAGGCGCATTTTCAGGTGAGCTACAAGGGCAAGAAACTCGGGCGGCTGGCGCTATCGATCGCAGGGCGACACAACGTGGGCAACGCCACCGTCGCCGCCGCCATCGCCACGCACTGCGGCGTGCCCTGGGAGCAGGTGGCCGCCGCCGTCGAAAGCTTCCGCGGTGCCGACCGCCGCTCGCAGGTCCTCGGCGTGCTGCCACTCCCGGCGCGCGAAGCCGAAGCCCCCGTCACACTGATGGATGATTACGGGCATCACCCCACGGAAATTCGCGCCACGCTCGAGGCCCTGCGCGAACACTATCGCCCGCAGCGTTTGATCTGCGTCTTCCAGCCGCACCAGCATTCGCGCACGCGCTTCCTGCTGGACGACTTTGCCCGTAGCTTTTCGCATGCCGATCTCACCATCGTGCCCGATATTTATTTCGTGCGCGATTCCGAGGCCGACCGCAAGGCGGTAAGCTCCCAGATGCTGGTGGAGCGCATTCGGGCGGCGGCGCAGGCGGAGGGGGGGCGGCAGGATGCGCTGTATCTTTCGACGTTCGGGGAAATCGGGGAGTATCTTTTGAGCCACATGCAGCCGGGCGACCTCGTCGTGTCGATGGGTGCCGGTCCGGTTTGGGAAGTCACCAATGAACTGGTACGAAGAATTCGGGGAACAGGTACGGCTTAACGTACCGCTGGCGCCGCTGACATGGTTCGGGGTGGGCGGCCCGGCACAGTTTTATGTCACGCCGCGCGATGTCGCGCAGTTGCAGGCCATCGTTGCGCGCCTGCGCGAAAACGAAATTCCCATCCACGTGCTCGGGTCCGGGGCCAACCTGCTCGTGCATGATGCGGGCGTCGAGGGTGCCGTCATCTGCCTCAACTCCCCCGAATTCAAAAAGGCTGAAATTGACGGAACCACCGTCCGCGCCCAGGCCGGCAAGGACGTCCAGAAGCTGGTCCTCGAATGTGCCCACGCCGGCCTGTCGGGCCTCGAGTGCCTCGCGGGGATCCCCGGCTCGGTCGGCGGTGAAATTAAGATGAACGCCGGCGGGGCCTTCGGTGACATCGGCTCGGCCGTGCATTGCGTCACCGTCATGGATACCAACGGCCAGGTCTACGTCCGCGAAAGGGACGATCTCGTCTTCGGTTATCGCAAAAGCAACATCTCCGCCAGGTTCATCCTCTCGGCGACCTTCGAGCTCTCCCAGGACGACCCGACCCGCGTCGCCAACAAGGTCAAGGAAATCTGGATGTTCAAGAAAAACAGCCAGCCGCTGGCCGACCATTCCGCCGGCTGCATTTTCAAAAACCCGCGAGGCCTCTCCGCGGGGGCGCTCATTGACCAGGCGGGGCTGAAGGGTTCCATCGTGGGCGGCGCGGAAGTGAGCAGCAAGCACGCCAACTTCATCACCGCCAAAAAAGGCTCGAAAGCCGCCGACATCCTCACGCTGATCGAACAGGTGCGGACCCGCGTGCAGGACAAATTCGATGTGACGCTGGAAACGGAAGTCGTTATCTGGTGAACCCGCCTCGCGACGTTCGAAACCCGAACCGCGACATGCGCTACAGAATCGTTCGCGCTGTTCGATCGCCCCCTTCGGGCCTCCAACCCCGCCATCCAGGAGCCGTCATGGACGACAAAAAACTCGATATCACCCTGCTTTGCGGCGGTATTTCCGCCGAACGCGAGGTCTCGCTCCGAACCGGCGAGCAGATCGCCAAGGCCCTGCGCACCGTCGGCCACCGCGTGTGGCAATCCGACATCGCCCCCGACAACCTCGCCGCCCTCGACCGCAAGCCCTGCGACCTGATCTTCCCCGCCCTCCACGGGACTTTCGGCGAGGATGGCGTGCTGCAGGAACTTCTCGAAGCGCGCAACCTGCCCTTCGTCGGCTCCCACGCCGCCGCCAGCCGCATCGGCATGGACAAGGCCGCCGCCAAAAGTCGCCTGCTCGAACAGGGCATCCCCACCGCCAACTGGCAGGTCGTCTACTCGCACAAGTTCAAGGACAACTGGACGCCCGCCACCGGCGTGGGATACCCCTGCGTCATCAAGCCCGTCAGCGAAGGCTCGTCGGTCGGCATCCGCGTCTGCAAAACCCTCGATGAGGCCCGCGCTCATCTTGCCGCCACGCTCCCGCAATTCGGTGCCATGCTGGTCGAACAATTCATCGACGGCTACGAACTCACCGTGGGCATCCTCGACCAGCGCACGCTCCCCGTGATCTGGGTCCGCCCCGCCACGCCCTTTTATGACTACGAGGCGAAATACACCCGCGAAGACACCGAGTACCTCTTTGAGATCCCGCTGCCCGAGCAGGTGCTCGCCGCTGTCCGCAAGGCGGCCGTCGACACCCACGCCTGCCTCGGCTGCCGCCACCTTTCGCGCGTCGACGTCATGGTCGACCGCCGCACCAACGAGCCCTTCGTGCTCGAGATCAACACCATGCCCGGCTTCACGACGCACTCGCTTGTGCCCAAGGCCGCCCAGCGCGCCGGCATCCCCTTTTCTGAATTGTGCGACCGCCTGGCGCGAATGGCGCTGCGGGATGCCCCCGTAACGACTCGCAGGTGAAAGGGCGCCGGTTGGCACGCCATGCTCCGTTTCTGGAAAAAATTAGATGCGCCCCCCGCGGATGATCCCTACGAGCCCGGCTCCACCTGGGTCCGCAGCCTGGTGACGCTGGTCGTCGTGCTCGTCCTCATCGCCGGCATGATCGAGGGCTACCGCCGCGTCGTCGCCCGCTACGCCAACAAGGTCGTCGCCGCTGAGGCTGAAAAAATCACCGTCAGCGCCAGTCTCATGAACAAGCCCTCCTGGCTGCGCGAAGAGGTGCTCAAGAGCATCCTCGACGAGACCGTCGCCCTGGCCAGCCGCGATCAGGCCACCTACGACCGCTTCCGCAACCCTCTGGATCGCGACATCCTTCAGGAAATCCACGACAACTACGTGGGCACCGACAGCAACGGCGTGAACCACTGGGCCCTCGGAAACAACGCCTGGATCAAGAAGATCACCAGGATCGAACGCGTCACCAGTGAGGATCGCAAAAGTCAGGTGATCCAGATCTTCGCCGAGTATCGCCAGCCCGCCGCCTGGATTGAATCGGGCGGAAAGTGTTACCTCATCGATCCCGAATTCGTCCGTCTGCCGGGCGAATACTCGCTCGCCGAACGCAAGGCCGCCAGCCGCCTCATGCTGCTGACGGGCGTCGACCTGCCGCAGAATGACAAGGGGAACCCTGCCCTTCCGGTGCCATCGGTTGCGTGGAACACCGCCGATGTGGCCGCCGGAATGCAGCTCATCCCGCTGCTCAAGGAC
>CALCHA010000625.1 GCA_937901265.1 uncultured Phycisphaerales bacterium | reverse complement strand
GGTGACCGCCGATGGCTCGGTGGTGCTGGGCAAGCAGGTGTACTGGCCGGAAACCAACGTGCTGATCACGCGTTTTCTTCTGGAAGATGGCGTCGTGGAGGTCGTCGATTACATGCCCGTCGCCCTCAAACGCGGCGAACGCGGCTTCCGCCAGCTCATTCGCCGCGTCGAGGCGATCCGCGGTTCGGTGCCCATCCGCATCTACTGCAAGCCCGCTTTCGCCTACGCCACGGAGGGGCACACCGTTGAACGTGCCGACAATGGCCTCATCTTCCGCTCTGAAAATACCGCCATCGAACTGACCTCCCGCATCCCGCTGGACATCGGTGACGATGGCAGCGCCAGCGGCACCTTCACCCTTGCCCAGGGCGAACGGCTGGCCTTCAGCATCCGCGAGCCCGACGACAAGCACCAGTTCATCGCTGTTCTCTCCGATGAGGGCGAACAGGCCCTCTTTGAACGCACCGTCCATTACTGGCACAAGTGGCTCAGCAAGTGCACCTACCGCGGCCGATGGCGCGAGATGGTCTACCGCTCCGCACTGCTGCTCAAACTGCTCACCTTCGAGCCCACCGGGGCACTCGTCGCTGCCCCCACCTGCAGCCTCCCCGAGGCCATCGGCGGCCCGCGCAACTGGGACTATCGCTACACCTGGATCCGCGACGCATCCTTCTCCCTCTACGCGCTGCTCCAGCTCGGCTTTGCTGACGAAGCCGGTGCCTTCATGCGCTGGCTTGAACAACGCTGCCACGAACGCAATCCCGATGGCGGCCTGCAGATCATGTATGGCCTCCACGGCGAGCACCAACTGCCGGAAATGACCCTCGACCACCTCGAAGGTTATGAAAAAAGCTCCCCCGTGCGCGTCGGCAATGGCGCGGCCGGACAACTCCAGCTCGACATCTACGGCGAACTCATGCACGCGGCCTACCTGTACAACGATCAGGGGGCGCCGATTTCCTGGGACCTCTGGGTGGAACTCGCCGAGCTTGTCGAGTGGGTCTGCTCCAACTGGCAGCGCCCCGATGAGGGCATCTGGGAAACGCGCGGCGGGGCCCAGCACTTCGTCTACTCCAAGGTCATGTGCTGGGTCTGTCTGGACCGCGGTATCCGCCTTTCTGAAGAACGCTCCTTCCCCGCCGACCACGCCAAATGGCAACGGGTGCGGGACGATATTTTCCTCGAAATCATGAAAAAAGGCTGGGACGTCGACCGCCACGCCTTCGTGCAGAGCTACGGCACCCGATCGCTTGATGCCGCCAATCTCATCATCCCGCTCGTGCGATTCCTCGGCCCCAACGACCCGCGCGTGATGTCCATGATCCATGCGATCTGCCAGGACCCGCGCGACGGCGGCCTGCTCTCCAATTCGCTGGTCTACCGCTACAACACCGAGGAATTTTCCGACGGTCTCGCCGGCGCTGAGGGCACGTTCAACATGTGCACCTTCTGGCTGGTCGAAGCCCTCACCCGCGCCGGACACACCGACCGCAAACAACTCGATCAGGCACGCCTCATCTTTGAAAAAATGCTCGGCTACGGCAACCACCTCGGCCTGTATGCCGAGGAAACCGGCGTCCGCGGCGAAGCCTTGGGCAACTTCCCCCAGGCTTTCACCCACCTCGCACTCATCAACGCGGCCCTCCACCTCGACCGCGAACTGGGCACCCGCGACTGGTAGCCGGCAGCCAAAAAAAATACCGACCGCCCCTCGTCTCCGCGTCCCTCCGTCCCTCCGCTTCTCCGCGTTCAAGCCCCCGGCACTTTCCACCCACCCTCAACGCCCCGTCGCGCAGGCGATCCCCAAACCCTCCTCCTCCGTCGCTCCGCTATTCCACCGACAGAAACACCCCCACAGCCACGCGACCAAACAACGTCTTGCCATCGAACACGCCATCGCCCGAGTGCACCGCTTCGCCCGTCAAGAGATTCACATACTTCCCCGCAAACCCCGGCAGCGTCACCCGGGTCCCCTCCCAGGCATCCCCCAGCGCAACCCCCCGCCGGGCCGCGAGCCGGGGCACCGCCACCACCGCCCTCTTCCCCTCAAACTGCCGCCCAAACGCAAACAGCTGCCCCGCCATTTCCCCTGCGCTGACCCCCGCCACATACGCGCCTACCGTAAACAACCCCGGCCACTCCCGACGCGCCCGCAGGCCCCGCTGGATCAGCATCAACTTCAGCCGGCCATCGCGCAACATCTCCGCCGCATCCCCCGACACGTGCTCCG
>CALCHA010000624.1 GCA_937901265.1 uncultured Phycisphaerales bacterium | reverse complement strand
TCCTTTTCGCATTGTGCATGTCGCCCGCACCACGCTCACCCGCGCACCATCTCCCCGACGGCGGCCCGCCGCAGTGTCTCGGGGAGGCCGTCGCCGTCATCGTCAACCGTCGCCGCGATCGCCCGCCGCGCGCCGCGATAGAGCCCCTCGTAAAAGCCCAGCTTGCTGTAGGTGAGGTTGGTGGCTGACTTCGCATCCGCCAGCGTGCGGTAGACCGCGCAGAGCACGCCGAAGACCGTTGCAAAGCGGAACCCGCTGGTGTCCGCAATGCCGGGGTCGGCGGCGTCGCGGTCGCTCTGCACACCCACCATCGCCAGGAGGCCGTCCCCGACGGCCGCGATCTGCGGGCGAAAGCTCACCACCGTCACCTGCACCGCGCCGCCGGCCAATGGAGCCAGGGGCGCCTCCGTGCCGCGCCCCCGCAGCGCGCTGAGCACCGCGTGGGCGCTGTCCGTCACGCTCACCACTTCCAGCAGCTGCGTCAGGGAGCTGTCGGCCGTCTCCACGGTCGCCACCATGCCCGCCTCGACGCCCACCAGCGTCCCCGCCGCCACCGTGAGCGCCGTTCCGGTCAGCGTTCCCGCCGCCTTCACGATCGCCTGATGCCCGAAGGACGCCTCAAAAAAGATCGAGGGCTCCCACGCCATCACATCCACATCATTACAAAAATACATCACGAATCTCCGGTGCGGTTTCCAAAAAAAACAGGGGCGGCGACCCCTCCGGCCGCCGCCCCGCGCCAACGCTGCGGCTAGAGCCCGCGCACCACGCCGTGCGCCTTTTCGTTACGCAGTTCCAGCGTGTACTCGCCGAGCACCTCCCCGCTGGTGTAGTCTCCCGCCGACGCCAGCCCGCGGTATTGAAAGCTGCGGCCGGTCAGCGGCACCACCGAGACGCGCGAGGAATCGAGCACCAGCAGGGCGTCGCCGGGCATGTAGCGCGAGAGCACCACCCGGCAGACCCCGAAGTCGCTTTCGTACACACTCACGACGTTTTTGAGGGTCTCTCCGCCGGTGCTGTAGCGCTGCGAGGGCTGGATCAGCGCGTTGAGCTTGCGCTTCAACGATCCGCCCACGACGATGAGATCGGGCTTGGATCCCGACGCTTCCCAGACGGTGCGCAAGGCCCCGTTGACCTGTTCCTCGCTGAGTTCGTCGGCGCTGGGAATGTTGCCGTTGCCCGGCGTCATCTGGTTGGTGGTGATGGAGGCGAGGATCCCGCGCAGGGTGCGGCGCACCGTGGCGGAGCCCTCCTGGGTTGCGGTGGGCGCGACGCCGTTGATCAGGGTGTTTTCGAGATCGCGGAGCAGCTCGCGGAGGCGGCTGGTCTTGGCATAATCGACTTCATCCTGCACGCCGACGCTGCGCACGGCCGCCTCCGATCCGCTGACCTGCACGGCGGCGGAGAAGATCTGCGTGTAGTTGCTGCGGCGCGAGCGCACGGTGAAGCGCGGTGCGCCGGCGTCGGCTCCCTCCAGCGCCGCGTTGCCGATGATGCCCACCTTGGTGGTATCGGCCAGCGGCTGCGCCGTCGAGCCGCCGTAGCCGCGGACGAGCGTGAGGGTATTGCCCGAGACCGCGGTCACCAGCACCACCTCGTTTTTGCCGAGCCCCTGCACCTGATCGCCGGCGCGGAAGAGCGTGCCGTCGGCCACGGTGATGCTGGTGGTGTTGGCCCCGGCATCGGTCAGGCCCGACTGGGAAATCTGGCCATTGTTGCTGATCAATTCATCCTCGATCCACTCATGCCGCGTGCTGGTGGCCGCGTGCAGGGGATCGCCCAGCGCATCGAGCAGGGCGGTCTCGTGCGGCCCGACGATGGAGACGAGGTCGGCGAGGTCATCGACAATTTCGGGCAGCGCTGATCCCGCGGAATAGGTGGCCTTTCCGGAAAAACTCATGGTGGGTCCTCAAAAGAAAACTCAAAAAAATGGAAATCAGGAATCGAAGAGGGTGGGTCGTTTACTTCCGCCGCAGCCGCAGATATTCGACGAGGTCGCGGCGGGCATTGCTGGCGGCGGCGCGCGCCGCGGCGTTGGCCAGGGCCGCCTGCGTGACCGGGGCGCTGATGGCGCTGCCCTCTGCCGCGGGCCATTTGTCGCCCTGTTCCTTCACCACCACTTGTGCGTCGCTCACAGGTCACCTCCAGAAGAAAAGAGAAAATTGAAGCCACAACAAACGTGGATGGTCCGTTGGTAAAAAAAGCCCGGGCGGTGCGACGCGGCGGTTCTGCGAAGGTCTTTTGCAGGGATGCTTCTCCTCCGGTCCGCACGCGCCGCCCGCCCGGGCGCTACCCCTTCCTGCCGCCTTCTCCATATCCGAGTTCTCCGAGCACCACTTCCCGCGGCACGCCCAGGGCGACCTTTACCTGCGCTTCCTGCAGCCGATCCATGTCGCTCTCGGGAATCGCCGCCGGCCAGCTCACCGCGATGGCACGGTCCTCCGGCACGCTGGGCACGACCCCCGCGCGGTCCAGCATCTCCAGCACCCGCCGCACGATGTCGCCGAGGGTCCGGGCCACCGCCGCGCGCCGGCGGTCGGTTTTTGCCAGGAGCGCGATCAGCGTCAGCCGCAGCGCGACAGCGCTGGTCAGATTCCCCAGTTTCCCGCGGAGCAGCCCGGCCGCCACCGGCGAAACCCCGCTGATTTTGTCCAGGGCTTCGCGGACTTCGTTGATGTGGGAATCCTCGCTGGGTGCGGCGGCATCACCACCGAAGGCTTCCACGCCGGCGTCAGGATTGTCGGTCTGCCACATCTGCCCGGGGCCCACCGGCCGCTCGACGAAGGTCTCGATGCCCTTGCCCAGAAACATGCGAAAGGCCGTCATGGTGACGCGAAATGCGCGATCGCTGAGCCGCGTGTTCAGTTCATCCTGCAGGCCCACCAGCGGCTCGACCTCGCCGATGCCGACATCGACCGCGCCGCTGCCGGCGGCACCGACGCGCGTGCCGGCGGAGGGATCGCGGGCATTCTCGTAGCGGATAAAGGGCACAAATCCGAGGCGGTTGAGGCCCTCTCCCGCCAGCTCGCCACGGACGTAGCGCTGCCACTGGCGATCACCGAAAATATCAAAGGTGCCGCCCTCGCCGTCGGTGGAGGCGATGGTCCCGCGGCCGAGCCATTTTTTCACCCGCGAGAGCAGCCCGCTGTCGACAAAGCCGCGCCCCGCCGCCGCCGCCTGCGGGCCGCGGAGGACGACGGTGTAAGCCAGCGTGCCCTCCCCCGCGTGCGGCAGCGGACAGACGCGGCTGGCCTCAACGACTTCGAGACGCAGCCAGCGACAGACGTCTACCGGTCCTCCCTGACCCGGCGTCGCCGCCACCAGCCCCGCCTCCTCGCACGAGGCCCCACCGTTCTGTCCACCGCCGGCACGCTCCGCCTGGTCCCCCCGCTGCGCGCTCCCTCCCGGTTCAGGCATCAGCCGGGAAAGCAGCGCTTCCGTCGGCCGAAGATGCACCCATGCCGATCCATACACCGCCCCCTGCAGCAGCAGTTCCTGCAGCAGCCCCACGCCGCCCGCGGCTTCGAGAAGTTCGTTGATCACCGCTGTCAGCCGCGCCCGCGTTGCCGGGTCGCGTGCGGTGCTCACCACCGCGGGCATGCGGCCGGCGGCAAAGTCGACGAGCGTGTTGATGCGCCACGCGATGTCGTTCTCGATGACCACCTCGCGGCGGTGCAGGTCCATCGCCCCGGCCGCACATGCGCCGCCGTCGGCCGCCCGCCTGAAGCCGGTGATCCGCGTCGGCAGGCCGAGCTCCTGAAACTGGCGGAAGGGCCGCATCGAGAAGGGGGTTCCGGCGCCGCACGCGAGTGCCCCGGCGAGGTCCATGGTGGGATTGCGGTAGTAGCCCATGAACTGTTCGAGCCGCGGGGCGACCACGTCGCGCAGCCACTCAAGCCGTGCCTCGACCGCCTCGCCCGTCAGCCCGGCATCGCCGAAGCGTTCCACTTTCAAACCTGCATGGACCATCGCCGCATCCTCCAACGTCGCCTGTTGAAGGAGCACCCCCGCGCCCACTTTGTGCGCACAAGCACATACCGAACAAAATCCTAACCAACACGTCCGACACCAGTTGCGGCGAGCGTTTTGCTCGCGGTGCCCCGTGCCCCGTTCCCTCCTTGTGCGCGCGGTGCGCGGTTGTTACGGGGAGAATTCCGCGGCGGGACCTGCGGCTTCGCCGGGGGTGAAGACGCGCGGCGGCGTCCGCAGGGCCCCGGCCGCGGCATCGCCGCCGCCTTCGGTGATGCCCAGGGTCAGCCCGGTGACGGCGTTGTAACCGCGCAGCGTTTCGAGGATGACGTCGGCTGCCTCCGCAGTGCGGTCGAGGAGCGCCAGCACGGTTCCGCCGCCCCCGCAGGCGGTGATGCGCGCCCCGAAGATGCCTTTCTCGGGGCCCGCCTGCATCAGTTTGTCGACCAGCCAGTCGGCCTCGCGGCAGCTCAGGTCGAGGCGGAGGCGGTAGCTGTGGTGGCTGGCCAGCAGCAGCCGCCCCGCCCGGCCGAGGGTCCGCCGCCGCTCCCCCGGATCGCTTTCGCCGGCGGCCAGTTCCTCCATTGCCTGGAGGAACTGCTCGGCATGCTCATGCTCGGCGATCAAGTGATCCACGACGGTGCGCACGCGGTAAAACGCCGCGGGGTCGCCCGGGCCAACGGCGTCGGGCAGCGCGCCGAAGGTGCGGACAAAATCACTCGCCCGCATGCGTTTGGGCAGCAGCGCCCGGAAGTACTGGCGATAGAGCAGGGGGCTGGTGTTGGCGAGGTAGCCATGGAGCGGCGTGTGCGGCTGGCCGAGGTCGCGGTAAATGGTTTCGATGAGCCGCTGACCCATGGCCCCGGCAACGCGGAGCTCCTCGAGGGTGGGGGCGGCGGCGGCGTTGCGCACGCCGGTGTTGAGGGCGAGAATCTGCACTTCGGGCGGCAGGGGAACGGCCCCGACGAGGCCGTGGGGCTGGGCGTTGTAGCGCAGCAGGCTGGGCGCGGCCCGCTCGGCGAGCAGGCAGGTCAGCGCGTCAATCGTCCACCCGGCGCGCACCGTGCTGGGCGGACAGCGCGCGGCGGCGAGTTCGCTGGCCTGCACGATGTTGGCCATCGCCGCGGGCTCCAGCGGCCGCTGCAGCATGTCGGCCGCCGCCGCCACGAATGCGGCGAGCAGCGCGGTCGAACTGGCCTGCCCGGCGTTGATGGGAATGTCCGACCGCACCGTGGCGCTCACCCCCGGCACGTGGTGCCCATCGGTGGGGGGGCAGAGCGCCCGCCACGCCGCCAGCAATCCCGCGGCCCACCCCGCATCCATGGTCGGCATCTCCGGTCCGGCCACGATCTCGGCCTCACCGACGGGCGGCCGCACCTGATCGCTGACAAACAGACTCTCCGCCCCCTCGCGCCGCTGCACCGCCACGGCCGCGCGGCGCCGCAATGGCAACTGCGCCAGCGTCCCACCCGCATCCGCCCCCAGGCCCCCGAGCACATCCAGCCGCCCCGGCGCGGAGCACACATGCAAGGGACGCCCCGCGGCAAAGCCTCCAGCGGGCCCCCCGGAGGACGCACGGAGATGATCGATCAGTTGTTGCACGAGATCCTGGCGCGGCATGGTGCTTACTATACGGAAACCGCCCGCCAGATTGAACCCCCTGGATGACGCACCGTCCGTCGGGCGAGAAACCTTCCCGGGGATGGGGCCAGCCCGTTGTATCAAGGCAAGGTTCTGTCGCGTCGCAGATCATTGGCTTTTAAACAGGGAGAAGCGGAGGGACGGAGGGACGCGGAGAGGGTGAGTCAGGGAGAAGGTCCCCT
This sequence comes from uncultured Phycisphaerales bacterium, assembly GCA_937901265.1. GTDB lineage: Bacteria > Planctomycetota > Phycisphaerae > WQYP01 > WQYP01 > CALCHA01. Next base: position 213 of record CALCHA010000624.1, on the reverse strand, counting down.
CCTGTTTTCCCCCGTCCTCCGCGTGCCTCCACTTCTCCGCTTCTCCGCGTTAAAAGGCCATGGACTTGCCCCCACACTTGGGTACCTTCGCGCAGGCGGCAAGGGCATCGGGCGTTGGCCAGTCTTCCTATCAAGGGGGCGTTCGGTCGCGTTGCAGGTCATTGGCTTTTAAACAGGGAGAAGCGGAGGGACGGAGGGACGCGGAGAGGGTGA
>CALCHA010000623.1 GCA_937901265.1 uncultured Phycisphaerales bacterium | reverse complement strand
ATGTAGAAACCGCCGAGGTTATTGAAGTCCCCGCCGTGGAAGCCGGTGACGACGCGGGCGTTGATACCGACAGCCCGGGAGAGCATGACCATGGCGGAGGCGAAAACTTCGCAGTGGCCGCCGATGGCTTTGCGGTTGAGCAGAAAGTCCACCGTGGGGTCGAGGTTTTTGTTCACCGCGTCGAGTGACAGGGAGTAGGGATAGGTGGTCTGGAGGTAGGAGAGAAAGCTGTCGGCGATGGGTTTTACGGAGGCTTCGGGGGGAGGGGAGCCATCGGCGGGGAGCAGGTTGTGGGCGATGGTTTTCGCGAGAGCGGTGATTTCCGGCGGGACGGTGGAAGGGGTGCGTTCGTTGAAGAAGGGCTGGTACGTTCCAAGGGAGCCGGGCGTGACCAAGGGGCTCTCGAGGCGCTCTGGTCGGGACGTTGTGGAAGGGCTGCCTTGGGTGGTGGGCTCTTCGCGGAGGACACGGGGAATGGCGCGGGAAACGACGGTGTAACGCAGGGGCAGGCGGTGGTTGGACATGGAGGTCAGGGAGGTGTCCAGCGCACAGTAGGAGATGCTGGAGAGCTGCTCAGAGTCGAAGCGAAGGGGATCATCCAGGGTGAAGAGGGCGCCGGCGGGCATGACTTCCATGGAGTAGGTCTGGGTGATTTCCTGCTCGGCGGAGGTGTCGTTGTCGGAGAGGGGCGTCGGTATGCCGCGGTACCAGTACGTTTTGCTTGCGGCATTCAGGGCGTCGCTGCGGACCCACTGGTGCCGGACGGGGTTGTACGAGTCGTAGCTCTGTCCACGGAAGTAGGGCTGGTAGACGTCGGAGCCGATGTTGGCCCCGCCTTGATCGAGGCGGACTTCCATCACGACAGCGTCGGAGAGGAGCAGTTGGCCGCTGTTGTAGAGGTGGACGTCGTTGGTGTAGCCGGATTCGATGCTGGCGCGAGGGGCGAGCGAGGAGAGGAGGGTCTGGCCGTTGGTGCGTGGGGTGGCCAGAAAGATGATGAGGGCGACGATCACGAGGAGTGGGAGGGCCAGAAAGGTGATGCGGCGGAGGTCGCGGTAGGCCCGCCGGCCAACGGCGGCATGAGGCAGGAGCCGATCGATCTGGGCGCGTTGGGAGGCGGTTCGGAGTTGAAAGACCAGCAGGGTGTAGAAGCTGACCAGCGCGAAGATGACCACCAGCGCAGCGAAGGCGGCGGAGGTGGCGAAGATGGCGGCCGTGACAAGAACGAGCAGGGCCAGGGTGAGGATCTGCGTGATGTCACGGGGAGTTTTTCGCTCAAAAAGCTTGGCCAGCAGAATGTAAATCATGAAGTGGCCCAGGTTGAGCAGGGCCTCTTCGGGGTCTCCCAACAGGATGAGGTAGAAGAAGTAGGCGGTGGCGAGAAGGACGACGATGTTGATCAGCAGGTGCGGGATGGGACGCCCATGGGCGCGGTCAACCACGAGCCAGGCCACAAACGCGGCGGCGACGGCAGCCAGGAAGAAGGCGGGGCTCGACTCCGCGACAGAAAATCCGCCGACGGCGATGAGGACGACGAGGTAAAGAAGGGTGCGCAAGCGTGGGAAGAGGTCGGGAGTGGGGGGGGCGACCATCGGTGACTGCTGGGACATGGGCGATCCGAAGAGGTTCAGCGGGTGGCGGAGACGGTCAGTTGGACGCGTTCATGTTCGGCTTCGAGCTTGCGGAGCGAGTAGGGGAGTTCGAAGTGCATGTCTTCTTCGGTGACATGGGCGTCTTCAACCGTGGCATCGTAGCGTTCCTGCAGCATGGAGATGATGTGCTGGACAAGGTCCTCGGGGGCGCTTGCACCAGCGGTCAGGAGCAGGGTGTTGACCCCCTTGAGCCAATCGTGGTTGATCTCCGAGACGTCATCGACGAGATAGCCTTTCACGCCGCGGTTCTCGGCAATTTCAACAAGGCGAAGGGAGTTGGAGGAGTTTTTGGACCCGACGACGAGGACGAGGTCGGATTTGGGCGCAAGAACCATGACGGCCTGCTGGCGGTTGGTGGTGGCGTAGCAGATGTCTTCTTTTTTCGGGGTGTGGATGTGCGGGAATTTTTTGCGGAGGGCGGTGATGACGCGGTTGGCGTCGTCGATGGAGAGAGTGGTCTGGGTGAGGTAGGCGACTTTTTCGTCAGGGCCGATCTGCAGCGCTTCGACATCCGCGGGGGATTCAACGATGCGGATGCAGTCGGGGGCTTCGCCGAGGGTGCCGATGACTTCGTCGTGGTCTTCGTGACCGATGAGGATGATGGTGTATTTCTTTTTGGCGAAGCGGATGGCTTCGGAGTGGACCTTGGTGACAAGCGGGCAGGTGGCATCGACCTGGATGAGGCTGCGGTCGGAAGACTTGTGGCGGATTTCCGGGGAGACGCCGTGCGCCGAATAGACCACGGTGCCGCCGTTGGGGACTTCATCGATCGAATTCACGAAGACGACGCCCTGGGTGATGAAGCGGTCCACGACGTGCTTGTTGTGGACGATTTCGTGGTACACGTAGATGGGGGGACCCTTGAGCTTGAGGACGCGGTCGACGCAGTCGATGGCCATGTTGACGCCGGCACAGAAACCACGGGGGTTGGCGAGGAGGATTTTCATGGCCGGAAGGGCTCCGAAGCGGTGGACCCTGCCGGGAAGCCCGATGGGCTGTCAATCCGGAAGGGGAGAGAGTATTCTAGCAAAGAAGGCGACGGGGAAACAGGGGTATCCGGAGGTGCATGATGACGCAGGTGGAAGCCGTGTATCGGCAGGGGAAATTTGAGCCGCTGGGCCCGGTGGATCTGGCGGAAGAGCAGCGGGTGACGCTGCGCATTGAGGGGGAGGCAAAGCTGGATCTGGAGACGTGGTTCAAGGAGACGCGGGCCTTGCGGGACGCGATTGCCAGGCGCGCGGGGATTCTGCCGGACAGCACGCTGGATATCGCGGAGGATCGGCTGCGGTGAAGGAGATCGCCGTTGACAGTTGCGTGCTGGCGAAATGGCTATTCTTTGAGCCCGACTCCGAGAAAGCGGATGAGCTGATCGCTCCGGTAACGACAGGCGGAATATTCCTGGTGCTGCTGGACATTGCTCCCGCTGAAGTGACGAACGTGATATGGAAGCGGCGCCGTCGCGGGGAGATCACTGACGCAGAGGCGCGGGCGGCGTTGTGGCGGCTGAAGAAACTGCCTGCGGAAATAATTCCGTGCGCATCGCTTCTGACGGACGGGCTTGAAATTGCGATGCGGTATGACCGGTCGGCGTACGATGCTTTATTTGTCGCATTGGTGCATCATCGCGGCTGTCGCGGGGTGACGGCCGATGAACCTCTGTACAACGTGACTCACCGCGACTATCCCGGGGTCGTCTTGCTGAAGAATATGCCGTGACACATGCCGTTGGACAACAAGAGGTTCCTATGTTGGCCGGTGGGGACGCCAGGTCGCTGGGGCTGGCCGTCGGTTTGCCGGAGACGGTGCGGGCGGCGTTTGCGCCGGTTGGGGGGGCCGCGGAGGCGGAGGGGTATACGCGCAAACTCGCGACCTCCCATTACGAGAATTTTTCGGTCGTGTCGGCGTTGCTGCCCAAACATCTGCGGCAGGATTTCTGCAACGTCTATGCCTTCTGCCGGGTGGCGGATGATTTGGGCGACGAGGTGGTGGATCGGGAACTGGCGCTGCGATACCTCGGCGATTTTCGGGCGCAGTTGGCGGGGATGTATGCCGGGCGGGCGACGACGGCGGTATTTGTCGCGCTGGCCGAGACCGTGCGGCGGCACGAGATTCCGATGAAGCCGTTCGACGATCTGATCCGGGCATTCGAGCAGGATCAGACGGTGACGCGGTACCAGAACTTCGCGCAGGTGGTGGACTACTGCACGCGCAGCGCCGATCCGGTGGGAAGGATCGTGCTGTACATGTGCGGCTATCGGGACGAGGAGCGGCAGCGGTTGTCGGACAAGACCTGCACCGCCCTGCAACTGGTGAACTTCTGGCAGGATGTTCGGCGGGATATCCTGGAGCGCGACCGCGTCTATCTGCCGGCGGAGGATTTGGAGCGGTTCGGAGTGACCGTGGAGCAGTTGCGGCGGGGCGAGGTGACCGGCGGGTATCGGGAGATGCTGCGGTTTGAGGTGGAGCGGACGGAGGGCCTCTTTGCCGAGGGGGCGAAGTTGTTGCCGCTGCTCAAGCCGATGTATCGGCGGCAGATTGCGCTGTTCGGCAAGGGGGGGCGGGCGATTTGTGGGGCGATTCGGCGGCAGAATTTCGACACGCTGACGCGGCGACCGCGGTTGAGCAAGTGGCAGAAGGGGCGGCTGGTGGCGGGGACGCTGGCGGGGTACCTGGTGGCGAAACTTTCGGGAGGGGCGGCATGACGGCAGCGGTGCGGGAAGAGTGGCGATCGGGGGGTGATTCGGGGGGCGATACGACGGCGCTCCTGGAGCGTTCGCGGCTCTATTGCCGCGATCTGACGCGGCGCGAGGCGAAGAACTTTTACTATGGATTGAAGCTGCTCAAAGAGCCCAAACGGTCGGCAATGTATGCGCTGTATGCGTACATGCGGCTGGTGGATGACATTGCCGATGATGATGCCAATGGGCGCACGATTGAGCAGCGCGAGGCGGACCTGGCGCAGTGGGCGCTGCTGACGAAAGAGGCGATCGCGGCGGGGGAGACGGGGCAGGCCCCGCGCGGGCACATTGTGTGGCCGGCGTTTGCAGCGATGGTGGGCCGGTACAAGGTGCCGGCGGGGCTGTTCGAGGACATGATCGCGGGGCAGCGGCAGGACCTGATGCCCGAGCCGATGGCCACCTTTGATGATCTGCACCAGTATTGCTATCGGGTGGCCAGCGTGGTGGGGGTCGCGAGTCTGTATGTGTGGGGCTTTGAGGGCGGGGAGGAAACGGTGGATCTGGCGGTGGACCGGGGGATTGCGTTTCAGCTGACGAACGTTTTGCGGGATCTGCGAGAGGACGCCGGGCGCGGGCGCTGTTATCTGCCGGCGGATGAGCTGGCGCGATTTGGATTGAGCGAGGCGGCGATCGCGCGGGGCGAGAGCTCGGCGGGGTTTGTGGCGTTCATGGAATTTCAGATTAAACGAGCCCGCGGGTACTACGAAAAGAGCGCTGCGCTGGAGGGGCGGGTGCGGGCGGATTCGCGGGCGACGCTGGGGGCGATGACCGCGATTTACCGGGGAATTTTGGAGAAAATTGCCGAGGATCCAGCCCGTGTGCTGACCGAGCGGGTGGGGCTGGGGAAGGTCAAGAAGCTGCTGATTGGTTGGCGTGCGATGCGTGGGAAGTCGACGTGAGCGGCGCTGTGATTGTGGAAACGAGACCACCGGAAGTGCTGGTGGTGGGCGGCGGGCTGGCGGGGATGGCCGCCGCGGCCGCGCTGGCAGATCGGGGGGTCGCGGTGACGCTGCTGGAGTCGCGCTTTGCGCTGGGGGGGCGTGCCTCTTCGTTTGAGAACAAAGAGGGTGTGGCGGAGGGGGCGGCGGGCGCACCGGCGGCGGAGGAGCCCGAGCTGCTGGACAATTGCCAGCATGTGCTGCTGGGCTGCTGCACGAACCTGCTGGATTTGTATCGGCGGATGGGGGTTTCGGACCGAGTGGCGTTTCACAAGAGCGTCCATTTTTTCGATCCGGCGGGGCGGCGGCATGATTTGTGGCGCGTGGGGTGGTTGCCCGCACCGCTGCACCTGGGGCTCTCGCTGCCGCTGTATGGGGCGTTGCGGGTGCGGGAACGGCGCAGCCTTACAGCACGGAAAAGGCGATCAAGGC
>CALCHA010000622.1 GCA_937901265.1 uncultured Phycisphaerales bacterium | reverse complement strand
AAAGACGACGGCAAAAACGTTGCCGCCTATCTTAGCGCCGAATCTTACCGCATGCGACCTGCACTCAACCGCTCGCAGGTGCCCCCGACCCCGTCAAAAGCTTTCGTTCGGACTCAACTCCCCCGCTTGCCGCGCACCTCCACGCTGCCCATCACCGGCAGGCTCACCTTTCCGCGCTTTGCCCCGGCATCCCCCATCTCCGGCTTCACCGCCTTGACGCCGCTCTCCATTGCCCGCCCCACCAGGTCATAGTGCTGGTAATCGGTCACCTTCACGCTCACCATTTCCCCCGCCACCGCGGAGCATGTCTCCACGTACACCCGCCCGTCGATGTCCGGCGCCTGGCCGACATGCCGCCCCACGCCCAGCTTCTTCTTGCGATCCAGACTGTCTATCAGCACCTTGATCTTCTCGCCCACTGTGGCCGCATTTTTGGTGAACGCAATTTTCTGCTGCGCCACCATCAGCTCCTCTTTCCGCCGCGTCGCCACCTCCGCCGGCACGGCCTTTCCGGCCTCCGCGTGCAGCCGCCCCGCCGGCGTCCCGGGCTCCGGCGAAAACTCGAACACCCCCACGTTCTCAAACTCGAAACCCTTCACGAACTCCAGCAACTCTGCATGCTGCGATTCTGTCTCCCCCGGGAAGCCCGAAATAAACGTCGTCCGCAGCGTGATCCCCGGCACCCACTTCCGGAGCTTGCCCAGCAGCGTCTCCATCTGCAGCCGCGTCACCTTCCGCCGCATCGAATGCAAAATCTCATCATTCACGTGCTGCAGCGGCATATCGATGTACTTCACCACGTTGCGGCAATCCGCCAGCGTCTTGATCATCTCATCCGTAAAACAGCTCGGATAGGCATACATCAACCGCAGCCACGCCCCCGGCGCCTTCTTGCTCACCAGCCTGTCCAACGCCCGCAGCATCCCACTCAACCCTTCGCCCGGCCCGTTGAACCCGATGTCCTCCCCGTAGCTCGTCGTGTCCTGCCCGATCAAATTCAACTCCACCGCCCCATCCGCCAGAAGCTCCTCCGCCTCGCTCAAAATATCCGTCAGCGGCTTGCTGCGCATCCGCCCCCGAATGCTCGGAATCGTGCAGAAGGTGCAGCCCTGGTTGCAGCCTTCGCTCACCCGCAGGTAGGCATAATGCCGCGGCGTCAACCGCAGCCGAGCCCGGTCGCTCTCGAGATACCCCTTCCCGATGTCCCCCTTCCCCGGCTTGTGCAGAAACGTCGTCACTGCATGGAACGCCCCCATGTCCCGCCCCGCCTCCGGCAAATGCTCGTACACGCCGCCCCGCACTGCCTTCACGCTGTTCTCCCGGTCAAAGACCCCCACCAGCGCATCGACCTCCGGCACCTCCTCCAGCAGCCGTGCCTTGTGCCGCTGCACCAGGCACCCCGCCACGATCACGCGCTTGCTGCGCCCCTCCGCAAGGGCCGCCGCTTTTTCGGCGATCGCCTCGCGGATCACCTCGATCGACTCCGTCTTCGAAGCTTCGAGAAACCCGCACGTGTTGATGACGATCGCATCCGCCTCGGCATGGTCGGGCGTGATCGAAATCCCATCCTCCGCCAGCAGCCCCAGCATTTTCTCCGAATCGACCAGATTCTTGGGACACCCCAGCGACACAAAGGCCACCGACTTCACGCCCTCGAGCGCTTCCGCCGCCACACCCATTTCATCCGCCAACGTCTGCCGAGCCATAAGCACATCCACCCGAAGAATTCCAAGCCCTCCACTATACCAAAAGCGGCCCCACCGCCTCCAACGAATTCCAGCGCTTTCCTGGCCATTCCCTGACGAGAGCTTTCAGCGCGCCGCCCGCACATACACTTTGACCACTGCCGCCGCCGCCGCACGGCGCACCACGGCATCCCCATCCGTCAGCAGCGGTCCCAATCGCTGCTGCGCCCCAATGGGGCTCAAGATCTCCCCCAGCGCCAGCGCCGCCAGCCCGCGAAGCTGCGGATCCGGATCCGTCAGGTGAATCACAGCGACGTTCGCCCCCTCGATCGATCCCAGCCGCGCCAGCGACCGCGCTGCGACCAGTTGCCGCGTCACCGTCAGCGGGCGCACGTCCGGCCCCGCCTGCTTGGGAGCATCTTCGAGCCCCAGCAGCAGCGCCCGCGCCGCGGTTCCATCGCCACCCAGATCCCCGCACACGTCCATCGCCATCCATTCATCCTCCCCATACTTCGACATCGCCTGCGCCACGATCACTCGCCGCGCTTCGGGATCCCCCAGCCGCGCCAGGGCCCCGGTGATCTCCAGCCGCACCCGTTCGTCCCGTTCCGCCGCCGCACGCTGGCGCAGGAGGTCCAGCACCCCGCGATCGCCGGCAATGCCCAGCACCAGCGCCGCATTCGCCCGCACCCCCGGGTCGGCATCCACCAGCGCCGCCCGTATCACGTCGTCATGCCCGGAGTCACCCATCCGCCCCAGCGCATAGGCCGCCGCCGCCCGCACGCTGCCATTGGCGTCCCCCGTCATCAGTCGCGACAACGTCGGCTTGAGTTCCTCCAGCTTTCGCCTGCCCGCCGCCATCGCCCCGGCGAATCGCACGACCCATTCGGGATCCTCCAGGGCATCGTGGATCATCGCCGTTGACCGCGGATCAAACAGCGACTGCATCCCTTCCACGCAATTGGCCCGCGCCGCGGCATCCCCGCTGCGGAATTGTTCCTGCAAAATCCCCACCGCTTTGTCCAGCACCGCGTCCCCCTTCACCGCGCCGCCTGTCCCCGTCGTCCCCGTCGCGCCGGCCCCGGCACAGCCCGCCACCACCATCGCCAGCACGCCCGCGCCCGCCGCCCACCATGCACGCACCATCACCGCACTCCTGCAAACCGATCTCCCCGCCATCTTCCCCCACCCGCCCCTCGCCCGCAAACGGGCAAATGGGGGCAGATTCACGGCATTGGTCTGAACGCGGCGCCCGGTAACCAGCCGCGTTAATGGCTCAGAGAAGCTCAGCCGCGCAGCGCCGCCGCTCGTTCGGCCAACGCCGGTTCGTCGCCCTTATGGGGGATCGACCGGGCGGGGCATCCCACCACGGTGGTATCGCTGGGCACGTCGCGGATCACCGTGGATCCCGCGCCCACGACCGAATTATTCCCCACGATCAACCCCGGCAGCACCGTACAGCCGGCGCCGATCAGCGTTTCGTTGCCCACCGTCACGTTTCCGGTGAGCGTTGCACCCGGGCCGACGTGGACACAATCCCCCAATTCGCAATCGTGATCGATGGTGGCACGGGTATTGATGATGCACAGCTCGCCGATTTTCGCATGGGCGGAGACCACCGCGCCGGCCATCACCACGGTGCCCTCGCCCAGTTGCGCGCTCGGCGAGACGTAGGCGTTGGGGTGAATGAGCACGGGCAGGCGAAGGCCCAGGGCTCGGGCGTGTTCCGCGAACTTCTTTCGCAGGCCGTTGTTGCCCATCGCGATTACCGCCCGGTGGATTCGGTACACCCGGACATAAGTGGTCAATTTGTCGGTGGTTCCCAGCACCGGCAGCCCGTCGACTTTGGTGCCCGCGAGGGAGGCATTGTCATCGACCAGCCCGGCGAGCGGACAAATGCCCGCGCGATCCATGAGCTCCAGAAGGACCCGCGCCTGACCGCCCGCGCCATACACTACCACTGCCATAAACCACCTGTCTTCTGCCGCGCGCCGGGGATTCGGCGGGGGCGATGAGGGTGCTGCTGCCCAAACTATGCAATCGCCGGACAAACCGGCACCGGCGAACGCCGGAAAAGAGATGATACGGCTGTTCCGTACCCCCTTGGCTTACCGCATCGTCGCCGCGATTGCAAGTGCTTTTCCGGAATTCAGACCCGCGCAACGCCCCGCGACGGGTCCGGATTCGCAGCACCTTCCCCTCGCTTCACGCAAAAATCGAGTGTAAGTAACGAAAATTGGCGTGTCCCATAAAACCCCTTCCCGGCGTTCTTCGTAGGATGGGCAGACCCAGCCACCGCGCGCCACCCCTACCTGGGTGGCCCATTCCGGTCGGCGCGCCATTCTTGACGCAATTTGCCGCTTGACCGATTATGTTAAGCAGCCGCCGGATGAGGCCGACCGATAGTGACGCCATCCCGCCAACGGGGAGAAGGCTCGGGCTCGCCCTCCCTTCTGTTTCCCCCCTACGAAAGGGCTTCCATGCCGCGACAACTCTCCGCCCGTCTGCTTCGCACCAGCCGGTTCCTCGCCCTTGCGTGCCTGGGCGCCAGCCTCACCGGATGCGCGGATTTTGCCAAAAACATCGGCGACTACCTCAATTTACGCAACAGCCTCCTCTCCCCCAATGAGGTCGGGCGCTTCGACAAGGGCAACCCCTGGGGCAACGTTCGCCCCGTCAGCACCCCCATCCTTGACCAGCTCGACGTCATTGATGAACCCCAGGACCGCTGGGCCAATGCCACCGATCCCACCGCCGCCGACCTGGTCCCCATGACCGCCGAACCGCTCATCGGCCCCGGCGATACCGTCCGCATCACCGTCTATGGCCTGGTCGCCGACCTTACCGAGTACCAGCGCGAAGCGATCGTGAGCGAAACCGGCAATGTGACGATCCAGAACATCGGCAACGTCCACATCGCCGGACGCACCCCCGAAGAGGCCGAACGCGAGATCGGCCAGATCGGCGTCGAACGCCAGTTCCTGCTGCCCGCCACCGCCGGCCCACCGGCCCGCCCGGGCCCGCAGGTCACCGTCACCGTCCTCTCCAGCCGCGCCAACACCTTCTCCGCCCTGGGAGCCGTCAATCAGCCTGACCGCTATTACATCCTCGGCAGCAACTTCCGGCTGCTCGACGCGCTGGCCTCGGCGCGGGATGTCAACGTCAACGCCAATGCTGACACCCTTTACGTCATCCGCCAGGGTCACCGTTCCGTGCAGCCCGCCGCGAACCTCACCCCCGGCCCCATGCCGGGTGCCGGCGGCACGACGCCGAACCCTGGCACTAGTGGCCACAACGCCCTCGACGCCCTCGATCGTATCGAACAATCCACCACCAGCCCCGCCACGCCGGCCCCGATGCCCTCGCCGGCCGTCGTTCCGAACAACTCCTCCTCCAGTCTCCCGCCTGGCGATAGCCACTTCGTCCGCCCCATGTTGGCCGCGGACCTCACGGCGGCGACCGGCGTGACCAACGGCGGTCTGACCCAAGCCGACCTCGACGCCGCGCTGGGCGTTGGACCGACGCACCCCGCTGCCGCGGGCCCCGCGGCCGCTGGCGGCGACATGATGGATCAGGCCCTCGGCAGCCCCGCTTCGGGCGCGGGGGCCACCGTGAACGTGGGCGGCAAGACCCTGGAAGTGCCCGCCACCACCTCCCCGGCCAAAGGGCCACCCTCCCCCGACGAAGTCGCCGCCGCCGAGCGTCTCGCCGGGCAGCGGGTCATTCGCATTCCGCTGGAAGCGTTGCGCTCCGGCGATCCGCGCTACAACATCGTGATTCGTCCCGGCGACGTCATTTACGCCCAAGGGGCCGACGTCGGCTACTTCTATGTCATGGGCCACGTCCAGAAGCCCGGCGTCTACACCCTGACAGGGCAGAAGATCACCCTCGAGCAGGCCGTGGCCGCCGCCGGAAATCTGGACGCCCTGGCGATCCCCCGCCGTGCCGAACTGGTCCGCCGCCTCGGCAGCAACCAGCGCGTCATCGTGCAGGTGAACCTGCAGAAGATCTTCGATGGCGAGCAGCCCGATATTTTCCTCAAGAAGGATGACTTGCTGAACATCGGCACCGACGCCATCGCACCGTTTCTGGCGGTCACGCGGAATGCCTATCGCCTGAGCTACGGTTTTGGCTTTGTGTATGACCGCAACTTCTACATCCAGCCGCAGAAGGTGGCCAATTAACTGTGCGTGGGCGGGGGCAGCATCTGGCGGCCGACGGCGGCCGCGAGGTGTGACCGGGCGACGCTTGGAAAAAAAGAGGGAGATGGTTTCCGTTGCGCTCGAAAAGCGGACCTACAATGGGATACACTCGGTTAAACTCCA
>CALCHA010000621.1 GCA_937901265.1 uncultured Phycisphaerales bacterium | reverse complement strand
GGGTCGACAAAGAGACGCTGGCGAAATATCACGAGGGGCTCGTGGTCATGAATGGCCACTTCGGGACGGAAATTTCGGCGCTCGTCGAAAAGGGCGACATGGAGGGGGCGGTGGCCTGTGCGGGGCAATACAAGGATATTTTCGGCGACGATTTTTACGTCGAGCTGCAGAATCATTTTGACCCCGCGCAGGTCGCCATGATCCCGCGCCTCATTGAGGTGGCGCGGCGGGCGGGGTGCCCGCTGGTGGCGACCAACGATCACCACTACCTGCACAAGGAAGATTACGCCGCGCACGACGCCTTGTGCTGCATCAGCATGGGCCGAACGCTCAGCGACGAGACCCGGTTGAAGTATTCCAAGGAACTCTTTCTCAAGAGCCCCGCGGAGATGCGGCAGATTTTCCGCGACGTCCCCGAGGCCTGCGACAACACCCTCGCCATCGCGGAAAAGTGCGACCTCAAGCTCGATTTTACGGCGCGGCACGCGCCGGTCTATGTCCCCCCGCCCGCCGCGGATGGTGCCGCGGTGCATCCCGACGCCTATCTGCGCGAGCTGTGTATTGCGGGCGTGGCCGAGAAATATGGCGACGCGCTGACGGACGAACAGCGCAAGACGGTGATGGATCGGCTGGATTTTGAGCTGCAGGTGATCTGCTCCAAAGGCTTCGCCAGCTACTTCCTGATCGTCTGGGACTTCTGCAACTTTGCACGGAACAATGGCATCCCGGTGGGGGCCAGAGGCTCGGGCGTGGGCACGGTGGTGGGCTACGTCCTGAGCCTGTGCAATGTCGATCCCGTGAAGTATGACCTGCTGTTTGAGCGGTTCATGGACCCGGCACGCTCCGCCATGCCCGACATCGATATCGACATCTGCCAGGAGGGCCGCGGCAAGGTCATCGATTATGTGCGGAACAAATATGGCAACGTGTGCCAGATCATCACCTTCAACACGCTGGGTGCGAAGGCGGCGATCAAGGATGTGGGGCGCGTGCTCGGCATGCCGCTGGTGGAGACCGACCGCATCACGAAGCTGATTCCCGGCGGCCCGAACGTCGATCTGGAAGACGTGGTGCGGATTCCTGACATCAAAAAACTCATCGACGAGAACCCGCAAATCGCGCATCTGTTTGCCATCGCCGGCCGGCTGGAGGGGCTCTGCAGGAATGCCGGGATGCACGCCGCGGGCGTGATTGTCTGCGACAAGCCCCTGGATGAAATCGTGCCGCTGTACAAGAGCGGCGAAGACATCATGACCCAGTGGGATGGCCCGACCTGCGAGATGGTGGGCCTGCTGAAGATGGACTTTCTGGGGCTGCGGACACTTACCATTCTCGAGCGTGCGCTCGATTTGGTCGACAAGGATCTGGCCAGCGGCGCGGTCAGGCTCACCGGCAGGCTCGTTGAGAATCCCCCGCCGTTTTTGAAGGATCGCGGGCAGGGAAAGCGCATCGACATTGAGCGGATCGACATAACGGATCAGCACGTCTATCAAACCATCTTTCAAAAAGGCTGCACCAAGGGCGTCTTTCAGTTTGAATCCGGCGGGATGAAAGACCTCCTGATGAAGATGAAGCCCGATCGGCTCGAAGACCTTATCGCCGCCAACGCCCTCTATCGCCCCGGCCCCATGGACCTGATCCCCGATTACTGCGCCCGCAAGCATGGCAAGCAGGCGGTCCCCAGCCTGCATCCGCTGGCCGATGGCGTTCTGGCTGAGACCTACGGCGTGATGGTCTATCAGGAACAGGTGATGCGTATCTTCAACCGCCTGGGGAATATCCCCCTGCGCCGCGCCTACGACATCATCAAGGCGATCTCCAAGAAAAAGGCCGAGGTCATCAACAAGGAGAAGGCGGCGTTCCTCGAAGGTGCCATGGCCAACGGGCTTAAAAAAGAGCAGGGCCAGGAAATCTTCGCCGACATCGAAAAGTTCGCCGGCTATGGCTTCAACAAGAGTCATTCGACGCGCTACGCGTTCGTGGCCTATCAGACGGCCTGGCTGAAGACCTATTTCCCGGCACAGTACATGGCGGCGCTGCTGACCTTTGAAATGATCGACCAGGCGAAGACGGTGGAGTACATCGACGAGTGCCGCCACCTCACGCTGCCGGGATCAGGACGTGTGGGCATCGAGATTTTGCCCCCCGACATCAAGGAGTCGGACGCTGATTTCGCGGTGGTGGGCGAGAACATCCGCTTCGGACTTGCCGCGATCAAGGGCGTGGGCGAAAAAGCCGTGGAATCGATCATGGCCTCGCGGCTGGAGATCGATGGGGAAACCGGGGCCAAGCGGGTAAAGCCCTACAAATCGCTGTTCGATTTCTGTGAGCGCGTGGACCTGCGGGTCGTCAACAAGAGCGTCATGGAGGCGCTGATCAAGTGCGGGGCGTTTGATTCGATCCATCCGGTGCGTGCGGCAGCCATGGCGGCCGTGGAAACGGCGTCGCGCATGGCGCAACAGACCCAGGAGGCAAAACGGGCCGGGCAGGAAAGTCTGTTTGGGGCACCCTCCTCCGGCGGCGGATTCCTGGCCGCTTCCGAACCCAAGGTGCCCGCCGTGCCCGAGTGGCCCAAGGGCGAGCGGATGGCGCTGGAAAAATCGGTCCTGGGCTTTTACGTCACCAGCCATCCCCTGCGCGACGTCGAATCCCTCTTCCAAAGCTACATCACGCTGGACACGCAGACCATCCGCTCCGCACAGGACAAGAGCAACGGCATGATGGGCGGACTGGTCTCCAAGGTCCGCATGATGGTCACCAAGAGCGGGCCAAACGCCGGCTCGAAGTGGGCGATTCTGCTCATCGAAGACCTCGTGGGCACCATGGAAGTGGTGCTCTATTCCAACGAGTACCAGCGCTTCGCCGATGTCATCAAGCCCGACGCCGTCCTGTTCTTTGAGGGCCAGGTCGACAAGACCCGCGAGGATCCAAGCTTCAAGGCACGCGAGGTCTACACGCTGGAAAGCGTGCAGAAGAAAAAGACCCGGGAAATCCTGGTCCAGACAAACTCGATGAAGCTCGACGAAGGAACGCTGGCGGCAGTGGGAAAGCTGATGAAGGAGCACAAGGGCAACACGCCGGTGAAACTCGAGCTGTGCGATCTGGCCGTGAGTGCCGCCAGCGGCGGCGTACGCGTGCAGGTGCAGCTCGGTGGGGGGGTCAACATGCAGAACGGCGGCGTGGAAGCGCTGCGGCTGCTCTTTGGCGAACAGCAGGTGATGCCCCTGGGACCGAATCGAAAAGTGAAGCGTGCCGCCCCGGCGACCTCGCCCGAGGCCCTGCTGACGCCCAGTGATGAACTCGCAGAGGTGTGACCGTGCGATTGGAGAACTCATGACGACAATGCCCCCGCAGCAGTCCTTCGCTTCGCCCCCGCCTCCGTTGCCCATGCCCACGCCCGCTCCCCGAGCGCCGCGCGGCTCCCGCCTGCCCGCATTCCTGGGCTACTGGTTCGCCTTCAGCATCATGATGCTGATGCCCGTGGGCTTGTTCGTATATGCGGTGGGAGTCTGGGTGCCGCAGGTCAAGCCGGTCTATCGCGACTTCAAAACCACTCTGCCGCGGCTCACGGAATGGCTCGTGGCGCAGGCAGACAGCGTGAGTTCGGTCCCCTTCTGGGTCGAGGTCATCTTGGCCGTGGGGCTGCTGTCCCTTGTGCTGGCCGCGGTGACAGCCTTGATGCCGCGGGGCTTCTTGCGGGCCAGCATCGCGATGGTCTCGATGCTGATCGTGCTGGGCCTGACGGTCGCCGAGACCGTGGTGCTCTACAACGGCATCTGGGATCCCTTTCTGAAGCTCATCCGTTCCATCGGACCCTGAACATGCGGATTGCCATTACCGGAGCCTCGGGGTTGGTCGGCGGGGCGTTGCGTACGCTGCTCGCCCGCCGCGGCCATCAGGTGGCCGCGCCGCGGCGCGGGGCGGGGGAATCGACGTGGGACGTGGAAACCGGTGCCATACACGTCCCCGGCGGAATCGATGCCCTCGTGCATCTTGCCGGACGCAACGTCGCCACGCACTGGACCACGAGGGTCAAACGGGAGATCTGGGAGTCGCGCGTCACCGCCACAAAAAAGCTCTGTGCGTTTCTGGCCGAGATGCCGCCTGAAACGCGGCCGCGCGTCCTGATCGCCGCCTCCGCCATTGGAATTTATGGCGACCGCGGAGACGAACTGCTCACCGAAGAGAGCCCCGTGGAGCAGCGCAAAGGCGAAAGCTTTCTCGCTGACGTGTGCCGCGGGTGGGAAGAGGCCACGGTCGCGGCCGAGCGGGTGGGCATCCGCGTGGTCCATGCCCGTCTCGGCGTGGTGCTCGCCAAAGAGGGCGGGGCGCTGGCGGCACTGCTCACGCCGACAAAATTGTTTCTCGGGGGGCCGGTCGGCAGCGGAACGCAGTTCCTCTCCTGGATTTCGCTGCCCGACGTCGTGGCCATGCTGGCGGCCGCGGTGGAAGATGACTCGTTCCGGGGAGTGATGAATGCGGTGGCGGGAACCGTGCGACAGCATGCCTTCATGCGGACACTTGGCGGGGTACTCCATCGGCCGACCCTGTTCCCGATGCCCGGGCTGGTCGTACGGGCGATTTTTGGCCGAATGGGACGGGAGGTGCTGCTGTCGTCACAGCGGGTGGCCTGCACGCGGAGTCCCGCCGGCTTTGTGCCGCGGGACCTCACCCTGCAAGCCGCAATGCGCCGCGTGCTGGACAAAAATGCCTGACACCCGAAGCCCGCTGGGTCAGCCCCTCACCAAGGCCAAAAACGCACTGAGCAAAGTCAGCCGACCCCTCCAGCAAAACCAATCGGGTTCAGCAAAACAGACCAAGCTCCGCCACACCCCTTCGTGCCCTTCGTGGGTCCTTCGTCACTTCGTGTTTCAATCTGGACCCTCAAACAAGAACGTTTCCGTCCCTTGATAAGAACAGGTGCATACTCCAGCCGTCCGCCCCCCGCTGCATCACGCCGCATTGATGGCGAGTTCCTTCCGCACGCCCTCCTGGCAGAGCACGACGATGGTAAAAATCCCGGCGGCCAGCGGAAGCACGCACCCCAAGCTGCACCAGAAGATGCCCGCGACATTGACGATCGCGGACGCGAGGATCCAGGCGAACGCACCCCGTTGGCGTTTGCGCAGCCGATCCGCGGCAATGAAGTTGACGATGGCGGCGGCGAGGGCTACGAAAGCGAGGACCCCGTAGATCACCGCGAACAGCGCGGCGGGCGGCGCCGGTGCCCCGGGAGCCGCGGCAGGCGGCCTGACCTGCATCGCATAGGGCATAAAAATCGCCAGCGTCGTCTGCAGCAGGCCTCCCATCAGATGAAGCCCGCAGACGATGTAGGTGAAAATCATCGTGAGTTTGAGCAGGAGGCTCGCATTCCGACCCGGCGGCGACGACTCATACATCAGGTCGGTCGGAAACTCCTGCGGGGGCTCAGACATGGGATCTCCGTGCAGACAATCTCGGGGCGGCCGCCGTTAAGTGGCCGCGGTGGCTGGAGCCCGTCCAGCGTTAGACGCCCACGCCGCGCGTGATGAAACCGCCGTCCACAATGATCGTGTGCCCGTTGGTGTAGGATGCCGCCGGCGAGAGCAGGTAGATCGCCGCGCCGACCAGCTCTTCCGCCATGCCGAAGCGGCCCTGGGGCGTGTGGGCCTTGAGGAATGCGCCGCGCGGCGTGCCTTCGATCAGCTTGCGGTTGAGGTCCGTCGGGAAGACCCCCGGCGCGATCCCATTCACACGAATCCCATACTGCGCCCATTCGTTGGCCAGCCCGCGAATGATCCCCAGAACCCCCGACTTGCTGCTGGCATAGGCCAGCACTTCCGTCAGCGAAATGTACGAATTCAGCGAGGCGATGTTCACGATGCTTCCGCGCTCGCCCGTCTTCTCGTGCGGCGGCTGCTCCTTCATGACCCGCCCCGCCGCCTGGTTCACGATGAACGTGCCGTTGAGATTCACATCAATAATGCGCCGGAATTCCTCCACCGGCATCTCCAGCGAGGGCTGCCGCTTGATCACGCCCGCGGAATGCACCACGCCATCGACGCGCCCATATCGCTTCACGGTGAAATCAAACGCCGCCTTCACGCTTGCTTCGTCCGTCACGTTGATCGCCACCGCGTCGTGACCGCTGTCGAGGTTGTCCAGTTCCTGCTTGATCGCCGCCACCTTGTCGGGCGACGTCGAGCCCGCCACGACGTTCGCCCCCGACTTGGCGCAGCCCAGCGCGATCGCCCGGCCGATGCCCGAGGTGCCCCCGGTGACGAGAATGACCTTGCCGGAAATGTCGAAAAGATTGTCGGGCATAAAAATATCCTGTGTCTCAAGAGAAAAACCGAGAGGGACCCATGCACACTCAGACGTCGATGGACTTCAAGGAAGCTCCGTCGAACGCAAACCCAGCCTCGTCGGCGATGTGCTTGAAGGCCTCGATTTCCGCCTGCGTGAACAGCAGGCCGCCATGCTTCGCGCTGAGCGCCGCGGCGTTCGCTTCGAGTTGTCCGGGTAGGATCGCCTTTTCGTTGCCGTGGCCAAGGATGTCCCCCAGCACCGCTTTGACATTGTCCTTCTGCGAGCGGCCCTTCACAAAATCGACGGCGAGGGCGTCGGGCCGCGTGCACTGAAAGTAGAAACAGCAGGTGCCCTTCTCCCCGGCCGGAACCTTGTCCCAGCGGTTGCGAATGGTCGGCGTCGAGCCCCCGATGTACGCGGCGAGGATTTCATCGATCAGCGAGAGCCCGTAGCCTTTGTGCGCACCAAACGGAAACAGGGCCTTGATCTTGTTCGGGTCCGTGGTTTCATTGCCCGCCTCATCGACGCCCCACCCGGCCGGCACAGCCTTGCCTTCGCGGATGAACTGCTGAATGCGTCCCATGGCGACGATCGAGGTGGCCCAGTCGATGCAGATGGGGAACCCGATTTCGTCCTGCGTCGGAAACGCCCAGGAGTGCGGGTTGGTGCCGAGCGTCGGGTACTTGCCCCCGAACGGAACAACCTCCGCGAGGGCCGCCGTGCACCCGGTGTACGCAATGTACCCCTTTTTGGCGGCGTCGATCACATACCCGCCGCCCCACAGATAATGAAACGCATTGTCCACTGCCACGATCCCCGTCCCATACTCGTCCGCCAGCTGCATGCACCGGTCCATCGCCGCAAACGCCGTCGCCTGCCCCAGCTTGCGGTTCGCGTCCCACTTCTCCACCGCCTTGTACTTCGACGGAATCTTTGTGATTTCCGCCCCCGGCTTGCAACCGCCCGCCTTCGATCCAAAAAGCTCATCGAGATGCAGCGCCTTGATCGCATTGTGCGTCTTGATGCCATGCCACGCGGTGAGCTCGGAAAACTTCGCGCCCGCGGCAGCTTCTTCGCCCGTATACCCGCGGTGCCTGTAAGCCGCTTCGACCAGGGCGTAGTGAACGTTGGTGGGGAGAATAAAAGTGGTAGGCATACCGGAGGTCCTCAAATGAACAATCAAGTAGCGTAATGTCGTGCCCCCTGCTTGCCAAACGACTAAGGAGATGCCCTCAAGCACTTATTGCGGCAAAGCGGCGCGCCTCACAAAATCAGGGAATGTCACCCTTTGCCCGCGGCTCCTGGCGTGACGCCGATCATACCCGCTTGGACGCGGCCGATTTCCTGGGCAACATGTCCGCCACGGCGAGTTCCCGTGTGCCTTCAGGAAATTGCAACATCACCGTTTTGCCTTCCTCAATATCCACCTTGCGATGATACGACGGAAACGCGTCGGGGCCGGAAGGCTCTGAGTGAACTTCAAGGCGGCGATTTCGCAGGTTCAAAATCCAGTACACGGGGATCGCCGCTTCTGCATAAAGTTGGGCCATGTCATTGCGATCTTCGGCGAGCGTCGAATCCGCCACCTCGACAATCAACAGCGCATCCAAAGGCCCAGGGTGCCGCTCCCCGTACTGTTCCCTGGGTCCTCGAATAACCATGGCATCAGGCTCGGGGGCGCTCTGTTCCAGTTTCAGCGGAGCATCCACCCGGACGATCCATCCGTGGGGACAGACGCTTCGGAGAAGCTCCGCAACCAGTTCAAACGCCAGAATATGGGGTGGGTCCGTCGGCATCTTCTCAACGATCCTTCCATCAATCAGTTCCACCTGGTCGCGCTTCGTTAAAATGCCGGCCGACACCATTCGAAGATACTCGTCGACCGAGAAGCGTCGCTCCGGACGTTCGGAAAAGGATGTTTTGAAGAGCGTCGTCATGGTCGAAAGTATACCCTCTTCAGTGCCCGCCGCCGCTGCCGGGGATAATATCGATCTGCGGGCGCCCCTTCTCCGGCCAGTCCAGGTGGAAGAATTTGCCGCGCGGAGCGTCCGTCCGCTCATACGTATGCGCCCCGAAGTAATCCCGCTGTCCCTGCAAAAGATTCGCCGGCAACCTGGCCGCGCGGTAGCCATCGTAATACGCCAGCGCTGACATGAACGCCGGAGCAGCGACCCCATTGGTGGCGGCAAGAGCGACGATCTTCCGCCAGTTTTCCTGCCCCTTCTGAATCTGCTCGTTGAAGTACGGATTCAGCAGCAGGTTGACCAGGTTTGCGTCGCTCGTGTAAGCGTCCGTGATCTTCTGCAGGAAACGCGCGCGAATGATGCAGCCGCCACGGAAAATCGCCGAAATTTCAGCGAAATTGAGCTTCCACTTGTATTCGTTCTGTGCTTCTCGCATCAGCTGGAATCCCTGCGCGTACGCGCAGATCTTCGAGCAATACAGCGCATCGCGGATCGCGGCGATCAGGTCCTCCTGCTTGCCCCCGAACCACTTCGCCGCCTGCTCCGCGTTGGCCACGTTGCCCGGTCCTTTCAGAACCTTGCTGGCCGCCACTCGCTCGTCCTTCAGGGCCGACAGGCACCGTGCGAAGACCGCCTCGGCAATCGCATTGGCCGGAATACCCATGTCCAGCGCGGTCGTGCTC
>CALCHA010000620.1 GCA_937901265.1 uncultured Phycisphaerales bacterium | reverse complement strand
CGGTGGCGCGGGTGACCGCGATCAATGGGCGGCGGCAGTATGGGGTCAAGGTGAGGGGGGACGCCAACCATGCGGGGTGGACCAAGATGCGGCATCGGCGCGATGCGCTGGCGGCCGCGGCGGAGATGGTCGGGGCACTGGAGCTGCTCGCGCACGATCTCGATCGGCGGATGGATCACACGGTGATCACGGTGGGGCGGCTGGTGGTGGAGCCCAACGCGCTGAACGTCATTGCCGGGAGGGTGACCTTCTGGATCGACCTGCGCGGGCGAACCCAGGAGATCCTGCGCGAAGGGGATGAGCTGCTGCGCGACGAGATTTCGCGCATTACCCGGCGGCGGCGCGTGGAGGTGGCCATCGAGCAGACGGAGGCTCTGCCGGCGATAACGATGGACGCGGGCCTCTGTGACCGGCTGCGCCAGGCCGCGGGGCGACTGAAGGTAGCCCTGCCCGAGGTCGCCAGCGGGGCGTTGCATGATGCGGCGATCCTGGCACCGCTGCTGCCCACGGCGATGCTCTTCGTGGCAAGCCGCGATGGTCTGTCGCACAACCCGGCGGAGTATTCGCGGATCGAGGACATCGGCGTGGCGGCGCGGATAGTGGCTGAGGCGGTGCGCGCGTGATGACGATGGAAGAGTTGAACGGCCTGGCTCGCGAGCGTTTTGTCGCCGCGGTGGGGCATGCGTTTGAGCATTCGCCCTGGATCGCCGAACGAACCTGGGCGCAGCGGCCTTTTCGCGATGTGACCGACCTGCACGCGAAGATGCTGGCGGTGCTGGCGGCGGCGGCGGAGGCGGAGCGGCTTGAGCTGCTGCGGGCCCATCCCGATCTGGTGGGCCGGCTGGCGCGCGAGGGGCGGCTCACGGCCGCGTCCACGGGCGAACAGCACGCGGCGGGGCTGGCGGCGGTCACGCCCGAAGAGGCGGCGGCCTTTGCACGCAACAATGCACGCTACCGCAAAAAGTTTGAATTTCCGTTTGTGATCTGCGCGCGGGAACATCGCAAGGAAGCCATCCTGGCCGCCTTCCCCCGGCGACTGGCCAACACACCCGCCGCGGAGATGCAAACCGCCCTGGCCGAAGTGGGGAAAATTGCGCGGCTGCGGCTGCTGGACGTTGTGCAGGAGACAAGCCCGATGGCAACACTGTCGCGGAATTACTACGGCAAGGAGCAGGTGCGGCTGACCAAGGTGGTGCGTCGCGCGGGCGAGCACCTCCTCTTCGAGTTCAACGTGAAAATCCTTCTGGAGGGGGATTTCGCTCGTGTATACAGGGCCGGAGACAACGCTGCCTGCGTGCCGACCGACACCATGAAGAACACTGTCTATGCCCTGGGCAAGGCGCACGATTTCGCTTCGCCCGAACAATTCGCGATGCTCCTCGCACGCCATTTCCTGGAGAACTTCGCCCATGTGGCGGCGGTCAGCGTCGCGATCGAGCAGATCCTGTGGGAACGCATCGCCGTGGCCGGCAAGCCGCACGAACATGCCTTCGCCCGGGGCAGCAATGCCCTGCGCACCGCAACCGTGAAGCAGGACCGCGCCAATCCACCCACCGTGACCGGCGGCATCGTGGGGCTCGAGGTCGTCAAGACCGGCCAGTCCGCCTTTGAAGGTTTCATGGTGGACCCCTACACCACGCTGAAGCCGACGACCGACCGGATCCTTGGCACAAGCATTGAGGCGGTCTGGACCTTTGCGGCGCCGGGGGTGGATTACAATGGGACCTTTGCGGCGGCGCGGCGGACGATCCTCGAAGTCTTCGCCACGCACCAGAGCCTCGGGGTGCAGCACACGCTGTATGCCATGGGAGAGGCGCTGCTGGCGGCAGCGCCGGCGGTCTCGAAAGTCGCCTTCACGATGCCCAACCAGCATCGGATTCTCGTGAACCTCGAGCCGCTGGGGATGCACAATGAAAACGACGTGTTTGTGTCGGCCGCGGAGCCCTTCGGTGTGATCTTCGGCGAGGTGAGCCGCGGGTGAGGGGACTTAACCGCGGCTGTTCACGAATGCACACGGATACATTTTTCGGGTGACGCAAATGGGTTTAATTTCGACGCATGTGCTGGATATGGCATCGGGCAGGCCGGCGGCGGGGGTGCGCGTGGATCTGTTTCGGGTTGAAGAAACGCCCCTGTTTTTGAAGTCGGCGGTGACGAACGCAGAGGGGCGGACCGATGGGCCGCTGCTCTCGGGAATGGACCTGCTGGCGGGGACCTATCAGTTGCTGTTTTACGTGGGGGAATATTATGCGGCGGCAGGGCACCAGGATGCGGGGAAGTTTCTGACGCACGTGCCGCTGGTATTTCGCGTGGCCGATGCACAAGCGAAGTACCACGTGCCCCTGCTGGTCTCGCCCTGGGCCTATTCGACCTATCGCGGGAGTTGAGCGATGCTGGATGTGCTGATCCGCGAGGCGGCGGTGGTGGCGGAGCGGGTGGAGCGCGCGGACATCGCCATTGTCGAAGGCAAGATCGTGGCGGTGGTCGCGGGGATTGCGGAGCAGGCGAAGGAGACGATCGAGGCGGCGGGGCTGCATGCGTTTCCCGGGGTGATCGATTCGCATGTGCATTTCAACGATGCGGGGGAGCATGAAGGCTCGCGGGCCCATTGGGAGGGGGCGGCGACAGGGTCCGCGGCACTGGCGGCGGGCGGGGGCACCCTCTTTTGTGATATGCCGCTGAACTCCTCCCCCCCCACACTGACGGCCGCGGCCTTCGACGCGAAGCGTGCGGCCTGCGAGAAAGGCTCGGTCACGGACTTCGCGCTCTGGGGAGGCCTCACGCCCGGAAACCTCGACCACCTCGAGGCGCTCGCCCAGCGCGGGGTGATCGGGTTCAAGGCGTTCATGGCGAACTCGGGGATGGATGATTTCCCGCGGGCCGACGATCTCACGCTTTATCGCGGCATGAAGATCGCCGCGCGCCTCGGGCTGCCCGTCGCCCTCCATGCGGAGTCGGAGGAGATCACCTCGCGGCTGGCGGCGGAGGCGGCGCGGAGCGGGCGGGGGATGCTGGATTATCTGCACTCGCGGCCGGCGCTGGCGGAGATCGAGGCGACCGCGCGGGCGATCACGCTCGCCGAGGAGACCGGCTGCAGCCTGCACATTGTGCACGTGGCCAACGCCCGCAGCGCGGCGCTGGTGCGGCGGGCCAGGGTCAACGGGTGGGTGGCTGTCACCTGCGAAACCTGTCCCCATTATCTGGCCCTGTCGGAAGAGGATGCGGAGCGCCTCGGACCCTGCGCCAAATGTGCCCCGCCGCTGCGAACCCTGCCGGAAATCGAGGAATTGTGGCGCGAACTCGCGGCGGGAAGGTTCGCGTTTGTGGCCTCGGACCACTCGCCCGCACCCCCGGGCATGAAAACGTCGCCCGATTGCTTCCATTGTTGGGGCGGCATATCCGGAGTGCAGAGCACGCTGGCGGTTTTGCTCACGCGCGACCCGCGATTGCCGCTGGAGCGCGTGGCAAAGCTGACGGCCGGCCATGTGGCGGCACGCTATCGCCTGCCGGACAAGGGAGCGATCGCGGTGGGCAACGATGCGGATATCGCCCTGGTCGATCTCGACGCGCGTTACGAGCTCACCCGCGCGATGCTGCTCGATCGCCACCAGCAGTCACCCTACGTCGGACAAACGTTTCGCGGGCGCGTGGCCCGCACCCTCCTCCGCGGCAGAACCCTCTTCCTCGAAGGAAAACTCGTCGCGACCGGCGGTGGCCAGTTCCTCCGGCCCGCCCCCGCCACGTGACTTTCGCCCCGCCCTTTTCGTACACTGCAATGAGCGGGAACCTCCCGTTTCCCCTTGAGGAGTGCGTCGCCTGATGCGCGATCACCTGCTGCTCTACATCAATGGTCGGCCTCAGGAAGTCCGCGGGGCGGCGGTCTTTGAACCGCTCACCACCTATCTCCGCGAAACCCTGCGCCTCACCGGAACCAAAATCGTCTGCTCCGAGGGCGACTGCGGCTCCTGCACGGTGCTTCTTGGACGCCCCGACGTCGATGGCAAAACGATCGCCTATCGCCCCGTCTGCGGGTGCATCCAATACCTCGGACAGCTCGATGCAATGCACGTCGTCACCGTCGAAGGGCTGGCCGATGAACGGTGCCCATCGCGGTTGAACGCGGTGCAGCGTGCGCTGGTGAAAAACCAGGGCACACAGTGCGGCTTCTGCACCCCGGGATTCGTCGTGGCCATGACCGCGCACCTCGATGAACAGCCCCGGCCCACGCGACAGACCCTCACGCGGGCGCTCACGGGCAACCTCTGCCGCTGTACCGGCTATGACTCCATTCTCGCCGCCGGGATGGATGTCGCACCGTCGGACCTGCAGCCCTTGTCGGAACGCTTCGACACCCCGGCCATCGCCCGCCATCTGGCCCGGCTGGATCGCGAGGCTGTCGAGGTGCGGTTTGGAGAGCAGCTCTTCTGCAAGCCCACCACGGTGCAGGACGCAGCCGCTTGTCGCGCACGCCATGCCGGGGCCATCGTGATCTCCGGCGGGACCGACATCGGCGTGCAGCTCAACAAGCGCATGCGCACGCTCACCACCCTCCTCTCGACGGCAGCACTCCATGACCTCGAAGCGCTGCGCGTCGAGCAGCGGACGATCGTTGCGGGGGCCCGGGTTTCGCTGAGCGCACTGCAGCTCGTGACGGCACGCGAACTTCCCGAGTTCGGCAAAATGCTGGAAAACTTCGGCTCACCGCTCATCCGAAATGCCGGCACCATCGGCGGAAATCTCGCCAACGGCTCGCCCATCGGCGACACCATGCCCGGCATGTTCGTGCTCAACGCCCAGGTCGAACTGGCCGGCAAAAATGGTCGCCGCCGGGTGAACATCAATGACTTTTACACCGCCTACCGCAAAACGGTCATGGCCGGCGACGAGCTGATCGCCGGCGTGCGCATCCCGCTGCCCGCC
>CALCHA010000619.1 GCA_937901265.1 uncultured Phycisphaerales bacterium | reverse complement strand
TGGGCGAACATCCTGAAGATGACCTTCGAGTTGACGGAAACCGAGTCGAACCCGCAGCTGGTGCAGATCGTCCCACCCAACGAAGTGGTGGTGGTGATCGGCTTTGAGATCAAGATGGGCAACCGCGCCGGCACAATGTCGCTGTGCATCCCCTACAACGTCATCGAGCCGGTGATGTCGAAGCTTTCCCAGCAGAACTGGTTCACCTACACCAAAAAGGCTTCGAACGATTCCAACATCAAGGCCATGCACAAAAACCTCTCCGGTGCCGCCCTGCTGATCAACGTCCTGCTCGGCCACACCACGATCAAGCTGGACGAGCTCGTGCACCTCTCCCCGGGCGACATCCTGCAACTGGACAAGCCCGCGTCCGGCGAAATGATTGTGCAGATCGAAGGCAAAAATAAATTCGCCGGCCTCGTCGGCCAGTTCAAAGGCAAACGGGCCCTGCGCATCAGACGCCCTCTCACCCCTGGCGAACGCGTTATCTGACGCGGGCATCGAGCTCGCAAGCGGCTGCGGCCGCTACTCCAGCGGGCGTCACTTCCCCGGCCCCTTGAGCGCCCGCTCCAATCCCGGCAGGACAAATTGCTCTGCCACCACATTCCACGACATCGCTGCCCCCAGCTTTGCGCCCGCCACCAGCAGTTTCTCCGCATCCTCCAGGTTCCGCGGCAGCCGCCGGTAGAGTTCGTCCGCCACTTCGCCCGCGATGTGCCGCTCGATATCCTCGCGCGTCTGTTGGGTCATTTGCAGGAGCTCGCTGACGTTCTGCGACCGCATCGTCTCGGGCAGCTTCGTGTAGTCCACGGGGAGGGCATTGGGGGTCGCCTTGTCGCCAGCCGCGTTGTACACAAAGCCGGCACAGCCACAGAGCGACGTGTAAACGCAGATCCCCCCGAAAGAGATCGGCTCGACCTGCGCGATCCCGAAGGGTTCATAAATGGACTGCCCGAACTCCGCGTCGGAGCCCTTGCGAAAGTCGAGAAAGTCGAGGTCGGCCGGCGCCCGCGTGCCCAGCGAGGCCGCGTCCACGATGAACTGGTTGATGAACAGAATTTTGCAGTGCTTGGCGCGTGCGTTCCACTCCTGCACGCCGGTATAAAACGCCGCCTCCCCATGGGTCAGGTCGGGGTGTCCCTCACGGTGCGCCGCGGGCCACTTGTAGGCGGATTCCATGTTGAGAATATCCTGGGGCGACCGCCCCGCGCTTTCCGTCGCGCCAATGAACAGGACTGCGGACTTGCCCTCTTTCGCAAGCTCTTTTTCCAGGTGCTCCACCACCCGGATGTCGCGCCAAAGCCCCTTGCTGGGCACCAGCCGGGTGAGGTGCGTGAAGAGGAAGTCGGGGTGGTAGTGGAGCACGTTGCAGCAATATTGCCGTAGTTTTTGTCGCGATTTCTGTCGCTCATCCATGGTCAGCGCCCGGGAGGGCACGCCGTTGTAGGCGATGTCGATGTGGACGTCCTTGAACTCCTTACGCAGGAAGCGCAGCTCCTTCAGGACGTAATCGCCGACGGCAAAGATGTTGTCACAGAAACGGGAGGCCTCGACCAGCGGATGCTTGTAGAACCCCTTCTGCGACCCGAAGACGTCTTCCACGTGCTGGCCTTGCGCCTGGGCCTTGTCGAGGACGTTGTAAAACATCGTGTCGTGGCCGGGATGGTCTTCGACGATGCGCCGCATGGTGGCGACTTCGTGAGCATAAAAAATAGTACGGAACTGTCCGGGATAGCGCGATCGCGCCGCCAGGGCCGTGGGCATGCCCATGTATTCGTGGCTGAGGATAATCGGTTTGAAGCCATTTTCGCAGCCGCCGAGGGCGCGGATCGCCTCGAGGCCGGGCTCGGCGATACGGCAGTATTGTTCATAATCCCAGATGTGCTCGTAGGCGCCAGAATCGATGCCGTAATCCTGGAAGAGGAGGAATTTCAGCAACCCAATTTTCTCGGGGTGGTAGTGGCGGACATCGACGAGGAGCACTTCTGGATCCGAGGAAATCCCCGTAAGCGGGTCGATGAAATTCTTCCTGCCATAGACCAGCTTGACGCCGAATTCGTGTTCAATGCGTGCGAAGTCATTGGCGTAAGGGGTGTTGTGATAGCCGTCGACGCCGGAATAGAGGACCGATCCGCCATGGAGTCGCCCTTCCATGGGTCCATCGGTGGAGAAGAGGGGTCCCAGAAGGATATCGCGCCCGACGGCACCGCGGTAGGTTTTGGAGGTGATCAGGCCATGGAGAACGGCCCCGATGCCGCCGACTTTATGGACGGCTTCATGGGTCACATGGACAACGGTATGCATGCCTGAAACTCCGGTCGGCGAAGGGGTGCGCTCAAGGGTACCGATGTTATCGGCCATGGGCCAGCAATCCTGCAGGGCCCCGTGGGCGTAAGACGTTAGAGCACCCTTTCGGGTATATAGGGGCTGCGGTTCTGGTTTGGAGACTCAACGATGCGGCTACAACGCGTTCTTTCGCTGGCGGTTCTCATGGCGGTGGTGGGGTTGAGCGCCATGGCCCAGATGGATTCCCCGCCGCAGGGCACCGCCACCGCGCCCGAGGCCGCACCCGACGCCCGTCCCGGCCTCAGCAAGTATGGCCAGCCCGTCACCACCGAGATCAACGCCCCCCAGATGATCACCATCAAGGGTGCCGACCGCGATCTCAGCGGCTACTTTGTGACCCCGAAGCTGGAAATGTCGGAGACCAAGCGTCCATCGGTGATCCTCATCCATGACATCTTTGGCATGACCGATTGGATTAAAAGCTTCGCCAACGATCTGGCGAAACAGGGTTATACCGTGATTGTGCCGAACCTCTATTCCCGGGTCGAGGGCTCGGACAAGGGCCTCGACGCCGCGGCCGCCGCCAAGGCTTATGCAGGCATGTCGGATCAGCAGGCCGTGGGCGACATCCACGCGGCGCTGGAATACCTCGAGCAGGAAGGCCAGCCCACCGCCAAGCAGCCGATCGCGGTCGTCGGCGTGGACATGGGCGGCATCTATGCCATGGAATCCGCCGGGCGGGAGCTCCGCATCTCGGCCGCCGTCAATTTTTATGGCCGGCTGCTGTATGCGAACACCACGTCCGATCGCCCCGTATCGCCGGTGCAGTCGCTGTTCAACCTGCAGGTACCGCTGCTGAGTTTTTACGGCACGCTGGACCCGCAGGTGCCCGCGGATCAGGTGAAGCTGCTCAGCCAGCGTCTGGCCAACAACCCCAACCACATCTACTACGAAACCGTGCAGTTCCCGGGCGTCGGCCACGGATTCATGGAGCCGGGCCGGGAGGGCTACAATGCCGAGGCCGACAAGGATGCGCGTGCGAAGATGCGTGCGTTCCTGGCTCGCTACCTGCGTGCCGAGCCAGCGAAGGACGATACCGCGATCTGAGCGGCCCTCGGTGTGGGCGGGTGGCACTCGGCATCGCACCTGCCGCCACTGGAAAGGCACCGGTCCTGAAGGAGCTCTCGATGTCCACCCGCCGCGCGTTCCTCGCCGCCTCCGCCGCCAGCTTCGCCGCCGCGGCCTTTCCGCTGCGCGCGCAATCGACCGCCGGTGGGAAAAAGCTTGGGGTCGCCCTTGTCGGCATCGGATCGCTCACGATGGGGCAGATCCTCCCCGCGTTCGCAAAAGCGTCTCTTGTACGGCCCGTGGCGCTGGTTAGCGGCCACCCCGAAAAAGCCGGTCAGCAGGCCGCCAAGTACCACCTGGACCCCCGAAACATTTACACCTACGACACCTTCGACACGATCAAGGACAACCCTGACGTCGACATCGTGTACGTCGTTCTGCCCAATTCGATGCACGCCGAGTACACGATCCGCGCCGCGAAAGCCGGCAAGCACGTCCTCTGTGAAAAGCCCATGGCCAACACCCCGGCCGAATGCCAGTCGATGATCGATGCCTGCAAAGCCGCGGGCAAAAAGCTGATGATCGCTTACCGGCTGCGCTA
This sequence comes from uncultured Phycisphaerales bacterium, assembly GCA_937901265.1. Classification (GTDB taxonomy): domain Bacteria; phylum Planctomycetota; class Phycisphaerae; order WQYP01; family WQYP01; genus CALCHA01. Next base: position 968 of record CALCHA010000619.1, on the reverse strand, counting down.
CGAACCCATGACCCAGAAGGCCATCGAGCTTGCCCAGTCGATGGGCACGCTCCAGCAGATCAGCGCGGAGGCCGGCTTGACCATCGGCGATCCCACCCAATGGCGCCTCAACAAAAAGCTCGCCGGCGGCGGCCCGCTGATGGACATGGGAATTTACGCGATCAACGCCATCCGCTACCTTTCGAAACAGGAACCCTCTGAAGTCGCCGCCATGATCTCCACCAACTCCGCCGACCCGCGATTCAAGGAGGTCGAAGAAACCATCTCGTTCCTCCTCCGTTTCCCGTCGGGGATGCTCGCCTCCGTGCTCACCTCGTACAACATGAGCGTCAATCGCGTGCAGGTCTGCGACACGTCGCCGCAGTTTGAAGTCAGCCCCTTCCAAACCTACGCCAACAACCACCTGTACACTCTCCGCGGCCGCGACCGCGTCGAAGTCTCTTACACCCCCGTCAATCACTTTGCCGCGGAGATGGATCATTTCGCGGAGTGCATCACCAGCAACAAACAACCGCTCACCCCGGGCGAAGAAGGGCTCCAGGATATGAAAGTCATCGCCGCCGCCTACCAATCCGCCGCGGAGAACAAACCGATCAAGATCGTCTGAGGAACCCGCCATGCTCCTTCTCTCCCGCAAACCCGCCGAATGCCTGATGCTTGGCGACGACCTGCTGATCGCGCTGCTCGAACTCACAGCCGACGCAGCCACCGTGCGGATGACCCACAAACGCCACCCCCCCACCGATCACTTCCTCCGCCTCCGCGACAGCCTCCACCTCGCCCCGGACAGCGTGCTCACGGTGCGCGAGATCCAGGCGGACAAGGCGATCTTCGCCTTTACGCTGGCCGACCCCGCCGCCCTCAGCCGCAAAGAAATCTACGACATGCTGCATGCGCCGCGCTGAATGGAAAATCAATAAATCCCGTCGCCTGCGCGCTCGCTCGCGGCCAATGCAGCCCTTACAATC
>CALCHA010000618.1 GCA_937901265.1 uncultured Phycisphaerales bacterium | reverse complement strand
GGGGTTTTGGGGGGGGGTGGTGGGGTATGTCAAGGCGGTGGAGGATGTGTGTTTTACCGTGGGGGCGGGTGAGACGCTGGGGCTGGTGGGGGAGTCGGGGTGCGGGAATACGACGGTGGGGCGGACGATCCTGCGGCTGATCGAAGCGGGCGGGGGTGCGGTGGCCTCCGGGCGGGTCCGCTTCGATGGAAAGGAGGTCTTCGGGCTTGGGGGTGGGGAGCTGCGGCGTCTGCGGCGGCAGATGCAGATCGTTTTTCAGGACCCGGTGGGCAGCTTGAACCCGCGGATGACCGTCGGGGGCATTTTGAGTGAACCGATGATCGTTCACCGGCTGGTGGAGCGCGGCGGGGCACGCAAGCGGGTGGCGGATCTGCTGGACCGGGTGGGGCTCCCGGCGGGTGCCGCGGACCGCTATCCGCACGAGTTTTCGGGCGGTCAGCGGCAGCGGATCGGCATCGCGCGGGCGTTGGCGCTGCAGCCGAAGTTCATCGTGTGCGACGAGCCGGTGTCGGCGCTGGATGTGTCAGTGCAGGCGCAGATTCTCAACCTGCTGGCGGATCTGCGGAAGGAGCTGGGGCTGTCCTATTTGTTTATCGCGCACAACCTGGCGGTGGTGGAGCATTTTTCAGATCGGGTGGCGGTGATGTACCTGGGGCGGATCGTGGAGATCGCCGATGCCGTCGACCTTTACCGCAATCCCAAGCACCCCTACACCGTGGCGTTGTTGTCGGCGGTGCCCAAGCCCTCACCGACCCGCGAAGGGGCGGGGCGGATTGTGCTGGGGGGCGAAGTGCCGAGCCCGAGCAATCCCCCGAGCGGGTGCCCATTTCACACGCGTTGTCCGCTGTATGCGGAGCGCAAGGATCCGCGCTGCGTGAACGAGATGCCGCCGCTGGAACAGAAGGAAGGCAGCCCCGGGCATCGGGCGGCGTGCTGGCTGACCAGCTGAACAAATTACGGAACGGTCAAACTCGTTCGAAATTTCCTCGCGATTGCGTGCATGGGCGGTGGGGGGGCATAATGGGGGTGCTCCGGCAAGTTCATGTGAGGTTTCGATGGCTGAGGGACAGGATGAAGTGCGGGACGATGTCACGCAGGTCCTGGAGCAGCTGAAAAACGGCGACCAGCGTGCGGCCGACAAGCTTCTCCCGCTCGTGTATGACGAGTTCCGCGCGCTGGCGCGCCATTACCTCTCGCAGGAGCGCATGAACCACACCCTGCAGCCGACGGCGCTGGTGCACGAAGCGTATATGAAGCTGGTGGACCAGACGCGGGTGGATTGGCAGGGCAAAAGCCACGTTTTTGCGGGCGCGGCGCAAGCGATGCGGCGGATCCAGGTGGATCACGC
>CALCHA010000617.1 GCA_937901265.1 uncultured Phycisphaerales bacterium | reverse complement strand
CATTGTTGGCGAGGATGCAGTGGTTGCCGAGGATGCAATCGTGGGCAATGTGGGCGCCGGCCATGAGGAGGTTGTGGTCGCCGATGCGGGTGTCGCCGCCGCCGACTTCGGTGCCGATGTGGACGGTGGAATTTTCACGGAAGACATTGTGCGAGCCGATGAGGACGCGGCAGGCACCGCCCTTGTATTTAAGGTCCTGGGAGACGGCACCGACGAGGCAGTTGGGGAAGAACTCGTTGGCCTCACCGGCGATGGTGGTGCCTTCGACCTGGGCATGGTGGTGGAGGATGCAGCCCTTGCCGAGGGTCACGCGCGGGCCGACGTAAGCGAAAGGGCCGACCACGACATCATCGGCGAGGTGAGCGCCGGATTCGACGACGGCCATGGGGTGGATGGTGGGCATAGGGCTCCTGAGGGGTCAGCCGCCGAGTTCGTTATCGACGAGCATGAACTTGATTTCGGCCTCGGCGGCGACCTGGTCGCCGACGAAGGCCCGGCAGCGGACGTGACCGGTGCGGGCTTTGACGCGGATGTTTTCGGATTCGAGAATGAGCTGGTCTCCTGGCACGACCGGCCGTCGCAGTTTCACCTTGTCCAGCGACAGCAGCAGCGGGATGCGGCCGGAGTGTTCGAGCTTACGCGACAGCAGCAGCCCCGAGAGCTGGGCCATCGCCTCGACGATCAACACGCCGGGCATCACCGGCATGCCGGGGTAATGGCCCTGAAAAAAGGGCTCGTTCATGGTGACGTTTTTCACGCCCAGGGCACGCTTGTCGCCATCCATCTCGATGACGCGGTCGACCAGGAGCATGGGGTAGCGGTGGGGCATCATGCGGAGGATGCGGCGGATGTCCATGACCGGCTCGCCGAGGGCGAGCTTGGCGCGGCGCTGCGCCTGCAGCATGCGAGTGAGCTTGCGGACGAGGGCGTGGTTGAGCGAATGGCCGGACTTGTAGGCGACGATTTTTCCCTGGATGGCGCAGCCCAGAAGGTAGAGATCGCCGATGAGATCGAGCACCTTGTGGCGGACGCATTCATTGGGGAAGCGGTAATCGGTGCCGACGGGGCCCTTGGCATCGAGGACGAGGACGTCGCCGGCCTGCAGGTGGGTGCCCAGGCCGCGGGAGCGGAGCATGTCGGCTTCCTGGATGGTTACGAAGGTGCGGGCGGGGGCGATTTCCTGTTTGAAGCCGGCGTTGAGCTGGTAGGCGAAGAGCTGCTGGCGGATGGGCTCGATCATGCCGTAGTCGAGGTCGTAGAAGATCTGAAATTCGTCAGCTGAAGGGGGCGAGGCGATGAGGGTGGCCGAGCCGTCGCGGACTTCGACGGGCTCGGAGATGATGAGGAAGGGTTTTTCGGCAGGCTGCTCGACAATGCCGGCGGACTGCAGGGCGTCAACGAAGGGGAGGCAGGAGCCATCGACGCCGGGGACTTCGCCGCCGTTGATGGTGATTTCGAGGTTGTCGATGCCCAGGCCGGCGATGGCGGACATGCAGTGCTCGATGGTTTCGACGGAATCGGCGCCGGACTTGATGGCGGTGCGGCGGGAGCGTTTGGTGACGTGCTGGACGAGGGCGGGGATGCGGACGGGGCGGGAGAGGTCGGTGCGGACAAACACGATGCCGTGGCCGACGGGCGCGGGCTTGAAGGTGAGGGTGGTTTCGGCACCGGTAAACAGGCCCCGGCCCGAGACCGAAGTCTCGGTGGCGATGGTCTTTTGGGCAATGGTGACGCTCACGGGGGTTGAAACGCCTCGGCCGAATTAGCCCCGCATTATGCGCGATGGCGGGGGGTGAAGCCAACCGGGACGGCGAGCGGATGTGGGAGCCCCTTCTTGCTCTCCCTTCCTCGCTATCTTATACTCGCGCCACTGTTATGCCCCCGACGGAGAAGGACAATGGCGGTTCTCTTGTGCATCAGGCTTGCTGGCCTGGCCGCGGCGCTCCCCCTCGCCGCCCCTGCATTTGCCGACTATACGTACATCCCTTACGTTTTCTACGGCCTCCCTACTCCCGTTCAAACCGCGGCCGTCTACAACTTTACGGGCTCGTCCGGCGGCTTCGTCACTGGCACGTCCGACGTCTACCACGCTCTACCCAATGGCGACGTCTATCAGGGCCCCTTTCCCTGGATTGCCTCCCTGTCCCATCCCGCTGCCCTCCAACTCGGCCTTACCACCGCCCCTTATCTCAATCCTTATGGCTACGATGTTTCCTCCATCCTCAGCCACGATGGTCCCTACGTCTACGGCCGCTCCACTCTGGCCGGCGACCCTGGCCGGCCTTACACCCTCTGGATGTTCAACACCCTAACTGCTGGCTACACCACCTTGGGCCTCTATGATGCTGCTCACACCAGCAGCACCGGCCGCTTCTCCAACACTCTCCTCGGCTCGGTCGGCAGTATCCGCTTCGGCTACGCGAGCCATTACAACGGCACCACCGGCACCGGCATCTCCACTTGGGAGTTCGACCCCGCCACCGGTCTCACCACCGACATCAGTTTCACTGACCCCGCGCACACCTCCGTCAACGGATCCCAATTCACCCAAATTGCCGCCTTGAACAGTTCCACCCTCGTTCTCACCGTTGTCCGATATGACCCCGATGGTCAGCACAACGAACTCTTCCGCACCGACCCTAGTCTCTCCTTTTTCCAGCCGCTCGGCCTGATTGATCCGCAGCACCTCTCCGCCGCTGGCTCCCGCTCGAACACCCTCGGTTCCAACAATGGCGTCTATTACGGCGGCGCCTCGGAACGCTTCGACGGCGCCCTCGACCTCGGCCAGGATTCCTGGTTCTACAACAACGACACCGGAACCGTTACCCCTGCCGGCCTTACGGATCCCGAGCATCTTGCCGCCAACGGCTACCGCACCAATGCCCTCGTTTACATCGCTCCCGGCTACGCCGCCGGCACCGCCACGCGCTTCGGTGATGCCGCTAAGGGCACCGACTCCTTCCTCTACAACATGACCTCCGGCCAAACCACTCTGGTCGGTCCCATCGACGCGGCACACACGCGCAGTGACGGCTACCGCAACATTCTCGTCACCCGCGTCGATACTAACGGACACGCTATCGGAAATGCCGCTGCCTACACCAGCGGCGACCCCGCCACCGCCAGCCAGGACGCTTGGTTCTTCGATACCTCTGCCCACCTCATGGGGCTCTCGGGCGGCCAGTTCCTCTCTAACGCCGGCATCCACTCCAGTTCCGCACGTGAAATCCTCAACGACCACCAAGCCATTGGTTCCTCTCAGCGCTATCCAGCCGTAGGCTCGCCCACAACCACCTATTTTTGCTATGATGTTTCCACCGGTGTGAGCACTCCCATAGGTCTCTACGACGACCCTCATACCCGCGCCTCCGATGGCCTCCAATCCAACGCCCTCATCGCCTTGCGATCCTTCGCCGTCACCGGTAGTGCCCAGCGCTTCGACACCGGCTCCTCCGACTACTGGTATTTCGACCCCGCTTCCCTCACCACCTACCTCCTCCCCTTCCAATCCAATTTCCACCTCAATGACGACGGCACCGTCGATGGCTCCTATCTCAAGGCCGGCACTACCGGCACCTTCGCCGGCCGCTGGTCGCCCGCCACTGGCCTCGTCGATCTGTCCGACCTCTATCGCCCCCTCCTCGACGAGCTCGGCCTCGACCACCTTATTTCGCTCACCTTTGCCGCCGATGGCGATCTCCAAGGCTACGCGGTGCCTGTCAACGCTCCTGCCGGCTCGCGTGCGGCCGTCGTCTTGGTGCCTGCCCCCGAACCTGCCACTGCCCTCCTCCTCCTCGTGGCAGCCCCGCTGCTCCTTCGTCGCCAGTCGCGCTGGTGCTGAACACCTATATCCGCCTCCATGTGACCTCGCACTTCGCGCTCTGATTCTTGCGAAATTGCTTTCCACCCTCCCCAGCGTTATACCCACTCCTCTCATGACCGCACGCAAAACCGTCAAAATCACCACCTGGCCCGACCCCCTCGTCCAGGAACGCCTCGAAGACATGGGCTTCTTTTTCGATCCCCCCTTCAAATCCTGGATCCGTTTCTGCGACGAACAGGAAATCGGCCCCCTCAACGACTGGCTCAAACGCCACCATCACACCCACGAAATCCTCCCCGCCCAAGGCCGCGGTGAACTCAAAAAATACCCCCGCCTCGCCGACGACCTCCTCCTCAAAAACGGCGGCGGCCCTGCCACCTGCGCCCTCTGCGGCTCCTCCAAAACCCCCTGCCGGCAGTGGATCGAAGGCGACGACACCGACTCCATCGAGTACCCCTCCCCAGC
>CALCHA010000616.1 GCA_937901265.1 uncultured Phycisphaerales bacterium | reverse complement strand
CGGCCTGGACGGCGATGACGCGCTTGCCTTCGGCGACGAGCATGGCGGCGACGTCTGTGAGGTAGAACTCTCCGTGGGCGTTGTTGGTGGTGAGTGCGTCGAGTTTGGCGAAGAGGGCTTTGGTATCGAAGCAGTAGATGCCGGAGTTGATCTCGGGGGCTCCGAGTTGATCGGGGGTGAGGGATTTTTGCTCGACGATGGCGGTGACTTCGGGGGCGTTTTCTTGGGCGCGGAGGACGCGGCCGTAGCCGTGGGGGTTGTCGGGGATGGCGGTGAGGATGGTCATGGCGGCGCGCTCGCGAAGGTGGGCGTCGCGGACGGCGGCGATGGTTTCGGGACGGATGAGGGGGACGTCGCCGGAGAGGACGAGAAGGTTTTTGGGCGGGGTGGCTCCGGAGAGCTCGAAGCTGGCTTTGAGCATCTGGAGGGCGTGGCCGGTGCCGCGCTGCTCGGGCTGGAGGACGAAGGCTACGCCGGTGTGGGTGACGGCTTCGCGAACGCTGTCGGCCTCGTGGCCGATGATGCAGAAGATGTGGTCGGCGGGGACGATGGTTTTGGCGGCGGCGATGACGTGGAGGAGGAGGGCGCGGCCGCCGATCTCGTGGAGGACTTTGGGGCGTCTGCTCTTGAGCCGTGTGCCTTTGCCGGCGGCCATGATGGCGATGGCGAATTCTGGGGTGCTCATAGAACTCTATCGTCTCATGTGAGGGTGGTTGGTTTCATTCCACGAAGGAGGGAGTTGTTTGTGGTTGGGGGAGGGAAGACGGTTCGCGCTTCGCGCGAATGCCCAATCATGCGATGAAACTGCATGAATGGGGCACCCGGCGACGATGAAACTGTCGCGAAGATGGGGCACCCGATGTTGGTGGGTGGGGTAGATGTGGCCACCCGTCCAGCAACGGCTCACGACTCTTGGAGGGTAGCGATGAGCTGTTTGGCGGTCAATACTTCACCGAAGGTGCTACGCATGTTGGCAACGGCGGCGTTGTGCTCTGCGGGTGTCTGCGCTGCGGTGGCGTCCTCAATGAAGAGGACGCGGTAGTTCATCTGCATGGCGTCACGGGCGGTGGACTCGCAACATACGTTGGTAAGGGTGCCAGTGATGATGAGTGTGTTCAGGCCCCGCCTCTTGAGGAGTTCGTTGAGGTTTGAGGCGCCGGGGATGAAGGCGCTGAAGCGTGATTTTTCGACCTTCAAATCCGCGGGCATCGCGGTCAGATGGGGCCAAAGCTGGTGGTAGTGGCTGCCGCGCTCCAGGAAGTGCTCCTGTTGCGGGCGTTGGCTTTCCGGCATCCGGGCGAACCAGTTGGACCAGCTCTGCACGTCGGGCGACCCAAGGGTGAACTGCACGAAGATGTTAATCGCCTCGCTCTTTCGCATGGCTGCGCTGATGGCGTTGACTGTGGGGATGATGCCTCGTGCCGCTGGAACTTCGACAGGAGCGCCTTTCTCCATAAAGCCATTTTGCAGGTCGATACATACGTGGGCGGTGCGGCGAATGTCGATGGGACGGGTCAACGGGGTGCTGGTCGAAGCGCCAACTTCGCTCGCGTTGACGGTGCGGCCTGCTGCTGCCATGGCGGTTGCAATACCTGAGTACAGCAATGTGCGGCGATTCATGTGGTCTCCTGGAGGCTTCTGTGGGGAGTGGGAGAAGTGTATCCACTGGATGATTTTTCGGCAAAGGTGGTTGATGCCGTGGGGAGTGTTTGGATGGATGTGGTTGGCTTTCGCATGGGAGTCACGCGAGGATGGGACGCCCGGCGAACGGAGAGGATTTGTGGAGACGCCAACCTTCGCGCGGTTTGGCGCGCTCAGGATAGGGCACCGGGGCTTTGTGGTTTGGGAGGGTGGGGCGGGGCGGGTGTGATGTAATAGGGCTGCTATGGCGGATGACGGGCAGAGAGAGAGTAACGCTGCGGGCGGCAAAGGGAAGGGCGCGCTGGGCGATCTGGTGAAGGCGGAATCGATGATTCAACTGGCGATTGCGCTGCCTGCCGGGTGCCTGATCGGGTGGTTGATTGGAGCGTGGCTGGATGAACACTTTCATCAGG
>CALCHA010000615.1 GCA_937901265.1 uncultured Phycisphaerales bacterium | reverse complement strand
AGGATGGTGAAGCTGACGGCCCCGACGATCGCCGCGAGAAACAGCTTGATATTGCCCAGCATCCCGATAAAGCTGCGACCGAATTCTTTCTCCGATTCCGTGCGCGTGGGGTAGGGGGAATCGGCGAACATGTCATCGATGGCCTGAGAGATTCGCGGAGCGTCCGCCGCGCTGTCCACGCGAATAATGTACGTTCCGGACATGTCCTGCGACCGCGTCTCGCCAGCGGCCTTGAGCAGCTCGGCCAGATATTCCTTGTGGAAAATCAGGTTTTCCTCGTTGGGCGGGTGGGCGTAAATCGCCACGCAGGTCAGATCGAGCGTGACCGGATAAATATCCCCCACGATGACCACCTTATCGCCGACGTGAATGCCGTATTGCCGGGCGATTCGTTCCGCCACGGCACACCCGGAGCGGGTCTGCTTGAAGTTTTTCAGTTGCTCCGGCGACACCTTCCAGTCTTTGAAGATGTCGAAGATGACGTCGGCGTCGACCGCGAATCGGGCAAAGAAATTCCGCGGTTCCTTGTAGACTCCGCCGAACCAGCTCCAGGTGGAGACTTTCTCGACGCCCGGCTGACGCTCAATGCGCTGCTCATAGCTCGCCGGCAGGCTCTGCGTCAGCGACACCTTGTGGCGGCAGACAATGCGCAGGGCCGACGAGGGGGAGGTGTCGTCGCCGTACAGGAAGCTCTGGCCAATGGCAAAAAGCAAAGCCAACAGCGCGAGCGAGATGGCGGTGCTGGCGAGCGTCAACAGGGTTCGCCGCCGATTGCGCAACACGTTCCGGAATATCAGCGACAGCAGACGAACCATGTCCCATCCCACGCAATGCGTGTCCAAACGCGAAGTCGATCTATCAAGGTGCCCTGCCATCCTCGAATCTGCGACGGCGATTGTCAACCCTGCCCGGACGTGCGGCAAAGAGCAGGGGCGGGGGCGGGGGTTTTGAGTTTTTCCGTTCGCCGTTACACTCCCCCTTCGTTTGCACAAGGATTTTATCCATGTCTCCCGGCCCGCTTGATTCGCTGCAGGCTCAATTTGAAGCCTTCATCCCCGATGTCGCTCCCATCATTGCCCCCGGCGAGCAGATGCCGGCCGACAACCTCACCTACTACCTTTCCGTTGGCCAGGGCGTCCTTCGCCTGGTCAAGCTGGCGCTGCTCCACTCCATGAAGCGTCCCGAGTCCGTGCGGCATATTCTCGACCTTCCCTGCGGCCATGGCCGGGTGTTGCGCACGCTTCGAGCGGCGTTTCCCCATGCCACGATCACGGCGTCGGACCTCCTCGAAGATGGCGTCGAGTTCTGTGCCAAGACCTTCAATGCCGAGCCCGCGGTCTCCAAAATCCACCCCACCCCCGACCTCTTCCCACACGCGGGCAAGTATGACCTCATCTTCGTCGGGTCGCTGTTCACCCACCTCGATGAGCCCCGCTGGTGGGAGTTCTTGTCCCTTTTTCACACGCTTCTCGCCCCGGGCGGCGTCCTGCTCTTCACGACCCATGGCCCCTACGTCGCCTTTCGGATGCACGCCGGCGAGACCTACGGCTACCTCGACCGTCACGCCCCCCCGCCGCCGCCACCTCCGCCCCCGCCACCGCCTCTCGCCTACCCGCAGCGGGCCCAGCGCAAGTACCGCAAGTACCGGTACTATTTTTTTCCCCCTCCCCCGCCCCCGCCGCCGCCGCCCCCGCCACCGGAATTCGCCCCCCCCACCGCCAATGCCGCGCTGCGCCACATCATCAACGAATACTATCGCCGCGGGTTTGGTTACCTGGACGACGGCACAGGGTACGGCATTTCGCTCTCTGAACCTGCCTGGGTGCTGGACCAGCTGCGTCCCTTCCCCGACCTGCAGCTGCTCTATTACAGCGAACGCGCATGGGACAACCACCAGGATGCCGTGGCGGTCATCAAACGGCCGCCATTCGCGACGCGGGTCTCGTTGGGCCACCCCTTCCTCGATCCACCCAAGTAGGTGCGGGGCCGTTGCGGGGCGACGGTGAGGGGTACGCGTCAGGGCTTCCCGACGACCGTCCGCACCGTACCTCCGTGGATCTCGCGCACGAGGCCATTCTCCGAGTCCGCCACATACACAGCGCCGGCGGCATCGACCGCCACGCCGCGCGGCGAACTGAGCCGACTCTCGGCGGCCGTCCCATTCACCGATCCGGCCTCACCCGCCTTGCCGGCGATGGTGGTCACCACGCCGGCGGCGCTCACCTTGCGCACCGTGTCGTTGTCAGTGTCGGCCACATACACGGTGCCCTCCTTGTCCACCGCAATCCCGCGCGGGGCGCTGAACCGGGCCTTGTTGCCGGTCCCATCCGCATCCCCCGCTTCCGTCCCGCCCGCCAGCGTCGTCACCACTCCCTCGGGCGTGATCTTGCGGATGTTGGAGTTGCCTTCATCAGCCACATAGAGGTTGTCCTTGTCATCAATGGCGATCGCGCGAGGCTTCATGAACCGCGCATCCACGCCCTTGCCATCGGTGCTGCCCACGTCGCCGCTCTTGCCGGCAAAGGGGGTCGACTCCCCCGCCTCGGTAATCTTCACGATGGTGCCGTCGGTATTGTTGGCGACAAAAATGTTGCCTTTGCTGTCCAGCACGCCGCCCGCCGGGCCTCTGAGCGGGGCGACCCCGTCAGTTTTTCCCCCCCTGATCGTGGCCTTGGAGGTCACCTTGTACACCGCGTTGTCGTCAAGCTCCGCCACGCCGAGCGTGCCCTCTTTGTTGACGGAGCCCGCTATCGGGGCGGCACTCCTTTC
>CALCHA010000614.1 GCA_937901265.1 uncultured Phycisphaerales bacterium | reverse complement strand
CATCAGCCTGAACGGAATTTTCTTTGCTTCCTGCATCGCGCTGGCAATGGGCACTCCCACCGGGAGCAGGACCCGCCGAATCCTGGGAACCCCCTTCCTCCGCTTCTTTGGCAAGTACAGCTACGGCCTTTACGTTTGTCATCTGCCCATCATTGCCGTGCTGGCCAAGGCAGGATTCACCAGCGATCAACTGGCTCGGCGGCTGCACACGAATGAACTGGTTGGGGTCCTTGTCATCAACGCCGTCGGCTTCGCCGCCTCGCTCACGGTCGCCCTGGCCAGTTGGCATCTCTACGAAAAGCAATGGCTGAAGCTGAAAAACCTTCCCGCTCTGCGGCGTAGAAACGCGCTTCCCGCACAGCCCCCGGTCGGCTCCTGACCCCCTGTGCCATGCGCACGGCGCCCGCTCCCCGCCCGCGATTTGTCTTCCCGCCTGGCGCCGGCGTATCCTCGGTTCATAGTTCGGGTGGCATCCTCTGCACGCGGGAGGAGCCGCACTGGAGACATCATGAGCCTCACGCAATTCCGCACCAGCGACCCAGCGGCCAATCGCCCTGATCCGGTCACCTTCCAGACATTGCAGGAAAAGAAACAGACGGGGCGCCCCATCACCGCGCTCACCGCCTACGACTACGCCACCGCGCGCCTGGTCGACGAGGCGGGCATCGACCTGATCCTCGTCGGTGACTCGCTTGCCCAGGTAGTCCTCGGCTATGAAAACACTTTACCCGTCACCATGGAGGAGATGCTCCACCACACCCGCGCCGTGCGCCGGGCTGTTCGCCGCGCCATCGTCGCCGCCGACATGCCCTGGGGCTCCTATCACCTCGATCTTCCCGCAGGCGTGGCTAACGCCGTCCGCTTTGTGAAAGAGGCCGGCGCCCAGGCCGTCAAAATCGAAGGCGGCGCCAGCCGTGCTGAACTGGTCGAGCGCCTCACCTCCGCTGAAATCCCCGTCATCGGCCATCTCGGGCTCACTCCCCAGTCCATCCACAAAATGGGCGGCTACAAGGTGCAGGGCAAGTCGATAGCCGCTGTCAGCACCCTCCTCCACGACGCGCACACGCTCGAAGCCGCCGGCGCCGTCCTGCTGGTGCTTGAAGGTATGCCCCGGGAGGTTGCAACCCGCATCACCGCCGAGGTCGGCATCCCCACCATCGGCATTGGCGCC
>CALCHA010000613.1 GCA_937901265.1 uncultured Phycisphaerales bacterium | reverse complement strand
CCCTTTGCGCTTGTCCATGCGGTCGGCCAGGTTCTGCAGCGTCTCGCTCAGCTTGCGCATCGCCTGTATTGACTCGCTCCGCACCTGCGGCACAACGGCGTCGTTCACATACTTCACCGCCTGCTGCACTTCAAACTGGATGCGATCGATCACATCGTCAATTCTGTCCGCAACTCGGCCGGCGCCCGGTCCTGGCGGAGGATATGTACTCATAGCCAGCTCCCTCAATTCAGAGTCTGACGGCTATTCAAACCGTGCGTCAACGCTCCCCGGCCCCCAATCGCCATGCACGTGCCCCCACGGTCAACACTTTGCTGCCTTCGTAATCCTTCCCCTTGTGCTTCCATATGCGTGCGCGCAGATCGCTGGTCGCGCCAACGTACAGAGTCCGGCTTTGGCTCGCCAAATCAAGCAGAGTAGCTGCGTTCATTCACAAAACCGATCCTCGCAACCTCTCCACGCACACAGTCACCTGGGGCAGTTCATCGCCTTGTGACCTTCGCACGCTGAATTCCGTCCACTCATACAACGGAACCGGCTTTATACGTTCCCCTTCCGCGCATGACCGCGGGCGTTTCGGTGTATATCATGACCATGCCCGCGACGAACGCAACTGAGGATCCGCGTAGTGCGACCATCGCGAACGACTGACAACCCGGCATCCTCCCCCAGACGTCACCTGCACGTTCCGCGTTCCCTCACGTTTGTCCAACTTCTCGTTGCCGCGCTCCTCACTTCGCATACCCCGCTTCGCGCCCAATCGCAAACTCAGTCCGCCTCACCTGCCGCTTCGCTCCCCGAGTCGCCCAACCCCAAACTCGTCGTCCACCATAAAGCCAAACTCGGCCCCTGCCGCGTCGTCCCCTACCAGCAACAGGCCGGCGACGCCATGGCCTCCGCCGCCGCCCAGCGAGCCCTCGCCAACGCCGGCCTCGAACTCATCCCCCACGGCCTCCAGTCCAGCCAGCTCTCTCAAACCGCCAACCTGCCCCCGTGCCCTCCGCAGCCCATCATTGACTGGTTCGCCCGCTTCATTAACGGACCCGAGGTCAAGCCCCTCACTCCCGCCGAAAAGGCCCGCCTCGCCGTCCGCAACCTCCTCGACCCCTTCAACGCCATCACCATCCTCGGCCAGTCCGGCATCACCATCGCGTTGGACTCCCACACCCCCTACGGCCCCGGCATGCCCGGCTTCGCCCGCAACGTCGGCGTCAGCTTCACCCAGGACATGACCGGCGAATTCCTCGGCACCTTTCTCATCCCCTCCATCGCTCGCCAGGACCCCCACTATCACCGCATGCCCTCGGCCTCCATCCCCCGCCGCGTCGTCCACGCCATCGTCCAGGTCGTCTGGACACAAGGGGACAATGGCCGCAGCATGGTCAACTTCTCCAACCTCATCGGCTACGCCGCTGCCGACGAAATCAGCAACCTCTACGTCCCCGGCCGCCAGACCGACCTGCCCGCCACCGCCGCCCGCTACAGCATCGGCCTCGGCACCGCACCCGTTGACAACTTCATTACCGAGTTCCTCCCCGACCTCGCCCGCCGCATCCACGTCCGCGTCGTCCTCGTCCAGCGCATCATCAACCAGGTCGCCAAAACCGAAGGCAGCTCCCCCTCTACCCCTTGAACCATCGCCGATAACCCCTTCCCTCCCAACACCTTCCCCTTCCAAACCAACTCGTAAGAGCCCCTCCCGTTCACCCCCTTTTCACCCCCGTTTAACCCCTAAATTCCCCATTCGCTGCTGCCCCGTTGGGACACCCGCCCCAAACGGTTACTCTCAACGATGAAATATTGGCTTTGGCGTGGCCCAAACACTGCCAAAATGCCGGCCACCTTCTCTCTTCTTTGAACGTCAAAACTTTCTCGACAAAAGGAGTTCGCACCACATGCCAAAAGCGATCAAATACGCCGAAAAGGCTGCCGTCTACGCGGCCAAAGGCGCCTGGGTGGTCTTCGAGCGGCTCAACCGCATCAGCCCCAACGCATCCTTCACACCCAAGTGGAGCGACAAACCCCTCCTGAAGAGCTATCAGAAAGAGAAGCCGCCCCTCGGCTGGCCCCGTACCACCGACTCCCTCTGCCCCAAATGCGTCCCGGAGATCCGCAAGCAGATCCTCGACGGCAAGCTGCCTCACGAAGTCCTGCTCAATGAGAAAGTGGGCGAGATCAAGGCCCAGATCATCGAGCGCGACGGACAAATCCTCATGGTCAAGGACTGCCTCAAACACGGCCACTTCGAAGACGTCATGTCCATCGATCCGGCCTTCTTCAAGCATCTTGAGGAGTCCTTCCCCGGCCGCGACATCCGCGCTCATGGCGATTGCGACAAGAATCTGCACCACCACGTCTCGTCAACCGTGACGCATGGCCGCGGCTCAGTGCTTACCATCGACCTGACCAATCGCTGCAATATGATGTGCGATCCCTGCTTCATGGATGCGAACCAGGTCGGCTTCGTCCACGAGCTCACGTGGGAAGAGATCAAGACCATGCTTAACACTCCCACCACCGCAAAGCCCAAGCGGCAGATGAGCGTGCAGTTCTCCGGTGGCGAGCCCACCATCTCGCCTTACTTCCTTGACGCGGTCGCCTACTCCCGCAAGGTCGGCTACAACTCCGTGCAGGCTGCATCCAACGGCATCGAGTTCGCCAAGTCCAAGGAACTCTGCCGCGCCGCCGCCGAGGCCGGTCTCCGCTATGTCTACCTCCAGTTCGACGGCATCGGCAACGCTGCCAACTCGCACCGCAAGGTCGGCAACCTCTTTGACGTGAAACTCCAGGCCATCAACAATCTCCACGAGGCCGGCGTTGAAATCGTCCCCGTCACCACCATCATCAACGGCATCAACAACGAGCAGGTCGGCCGCATCATCCAGTTTGCGCTCGACAACCCCAAGAAGATCAGCTTCCTCTCCTTCCAGCCCGTCAGCTTCACCGGCCGCGATGAGGACATCACCGATGACCGCCGCCACGCCCAGCGCTACACCCTCTCCCACATGGCACACGACGTCAAAAAGCAGGTGGGCATCGGCGAGCCGAAGCGCGATTGGTTCCCGCTCAGTTTTATGAGCACCTTCTCCGACTGGGCTGACCTGATTCATGGGCCCATGGCCGATTGGGGCCAGCTCTCCTGCGGATGCCATCCGAACTGCGGCATCGGCATGGCCATGATGATCGATAAGGAAACCAAGGAATTCGCGCCTGTCACCGCTTTCCTGAATATGGATAAGGTGGCCAGGGACGTGGCCAAGGTGAACGACGCGGCGCGCGGCAAGTGGCTTTCGGTGATGGGCTTCGGCCTCGCTCTCCTGCGCAACTACGACCCCTTCCAGGCTCCCACCCACTTCAAGATCACTGACATGCTCAAGAAGATGGACAAGACCTTCAACGCCACCGGTAAGGACTACGGTTCGGTGAAGGGCGACCGCACCATGGAAGACATCAAGAAGCGCCGCTCCGATCGCTGGAACTTCCTCTTCATCGCCGGCATGTGGTTCCAGGACCTGTTCAA
>CALCHA010000612.1 GCA_937901265.1 uncultured Phycisphaerales bacterium | reverse complement strand
CGGTTTGAGCGGTCGTCGAGCGTTTTTCTCGGCCATCCGCTGCGCCGGGCGGAACGTAACAGAGGGTACCCACGGTATTAGTAAAGCGCATTGAGGTGCCTGCGAAGGTGCTGTCACTGCGTGCCGGAGCCCCGCCATAAGGCTGGGAGCAGGATCGCCATTCGATCTTGCTCGGTCGCAGGCGCTCCTGCACCCACCCTGCAGCCATGTTTCGCGGGATTGTTTCGCAGGGGCGAGAATTGTCCCATCGGTGAAGGGCCGCCCGTAAGGCCGCCCGCTCGATAGCCGATGAACCAGATATACGACACCGAAGGTGACGATCGAGGGTCCATGTCGTCAGAGGCAGACAACACGGCGATCCGGGGGGCGCGGTTCCGCTATTCCGAGCGCCCGGCAGGTGCAGGTACGGCGACGATCCCCTATGCGCCGCTCGCACGCAGCGCACCTGCCCCCCTGCACATGTGGCTGGGCATCCTGGCCGTAGCGGTTGGAATGCTGCTGCTGTACCAATATGAGATGGTCCACCTGGTCGAGCAGTGGGCGACCAATCCCGGCTGGAGCCACGGGTTCGTGGTGCTCCCGCTGGCGGTGCTGTTTGTCTACTGGAAGCGCGACGTGCTGTTCCGCCTGACCCCCCGGGGCACGTGGGTCGGCCTCGTGCTGCTGGTGATGGGCACGATCGGGCAGGTGCTTTTTCGAGCCTCGGGCACGATCCACATGTCCTACCTGAGCATGATGGTGGTCTTGTTTGGGGCGGTGCTTTTCACGCTGGGGTGGTCCTACCTGCAGGTGCTGTGGATGCCCATCAGCTACCTGGTCTTCTGCATGGTGCCCCCCTCGACCCTTTATGTGAAGCTCACGACGCCGATGCAGACGATTGCCGCCGAACTGGGCGTGCGGTTGATGCCGCTTGTGGGGGGGGAGGGTTATCGCATGGGCACCACCATCAAGGTCAAACAGGGCACAGCCTGGACGACCCTGTTCGTCGAGGATGCCTGCAGTGGCATGCGGATGCTGGTGGGCTTCTTCGCCCTGGCGGTGGCCCTGGCCTATACCACGTCGCGGCCGATGTGGCAGAAGGTCACGCTCGCCGCCGCGGCCCTTCCGATCGCGATTTTCTGCAACGCCGTACGCGTCATGTTGACCGGCGTCATGGGCATGTCCTGGGGCACGGCCTACACCAAGGGAACGCCCCACGAGATGCTCGGGATGCTCATGCTCGTGCCGGCCCTGGGCCTGCAATTGCTGCTCGCCTGGGTCCTTGATCGCATCTTTATCGAGGATGAGGCCCCGGCGGCCGGAGGTGCGGCATGACCAGCGGCGGCAAAAAGGGCTTCGTGGCGGGCGCGGCACTCCGGCGGGCGTTTGTGGCGGGGGCGATTCTGGCCATGGGGCTCGTGCTGGTGCGCGGCCTGGAGGCGTCGCTGAAACTCACCTTCGACAAGCCCTATCGACCGCTGACCAAGCCGCTGGCACTGATGAAGCTGCGCATCGGCAACCCGGTGCGTTACGAGGCGGTCGGGCTCGACGAGACCCTCGATCCCGGCATCGTCGACACGCTGGGCACCAAGGACTATCTGCTGCGGCTGTACGTCGACGACACGAAGGAGCCGGGCCAGGTTGGGCGCGAATTGAAGTTGAATCTGAATTATTACGGAACGGGCAGCGCCACGCCGCACGTCCCGGAGATCTGCTGGGCGGGCGCCGGCATGCAGGAATCCCCGCAATCGAAGCGCGAATTTGTCGTCTCCCACGTCAAACGCGCGGATGGGACGTTTCAGGACGTGCGCATGCGCATGATCAGCTTCATTCCCAACCGCACCGATGCGGCGGATCTGGGCATTGGGGTCGACACCGGCGGCAAGCTCCTCAACGTGGCCTACATGTTTGAGGTCAACGGCAAGTGCGTCGCCCAGCCACAGGAAGTCTTGAGCGAGTTCTGGCAGGCGTCGGCCAAGTATGCCTACCACACAGCGGTGGAAGTGACCGGGCCGGTTTATTGCACCCCTGCCGAGGCGCAGGCGGCGATAAGCGATTTCATCCGGGCGTCGCTGGCGGAGGTGGAGGCATGTCTTCCGCAGACGGAGGATGCGCCGGGGGCGGCGGGGTCGCAGGATGTTCACACCCAGGATACGAGGTAAGTCGGTATGGCGCGTCGAGTCAATACAAAGTTTGTGGTGGGTCTGGGGACGGTGCTGGCGGTGGGGACGGCGGGGACGTTTCTGCTGATGCGCACGAACATTCTCGAGACGCGCGATCCAGTGAAGCTCACCGCGATGGGCGATGCGGCGGAAAAAAAGCAGGACCTGGCGTCGGCGGCTCGCTACTACTCCCGCGCGGCGGACCTCGCCTCGCGCGCGCACGCCCCCGACGCCGCGAAAATGTGGGAGCGCGCCGCCGCCACCGCGCTGGAAATGTCCGTCAAAGAACATGATGGTCTGGAAAGCCAGAAGGACTACCAGACTGCCCGGGGCTGGTGGAACAACGCCCTGACGCAGAACCCCAAGTATCTCCCGGTGCTTGAGCGGGTGCTGGAAGATTCCCACGCGATGGCGGAATTTTATCGCGGTGCCGGCTTCTGGACGGCGCTGCAGGACGCGGCCAACAAGGTGATCGCCGCCGACGCCAACAATGTCAACGCGTACACCTACCGCGGTCAGGCGCGGCTGGAGCTGCTGGCCGCTTTGACGGTCCCTGCCCAGCAGGAAAAGCAGCTCGACGACGCCGAGGCTGACGCCAAAAAGGCTCTCGAGCTGGACCCCGATTCCGACGCGGCCACGGCACTGGCCGGACGCTTGTCGCTGTCGCGCATGGTGCTGGCGCGGGCTGCCGGTGACAAAAATGAGGAGGCCGCCAAGCGCGACGCCACCCTCAAGCTCTTGAAGGATTTTCTGGCCAAACATGAGGGCGCTCCTGAAACCTCGATGACCCTTGCCCAGACGTTCGTCATCACCGGCGACCGCGCCGGCGCGGTGACGACCATCGAGCAGGCCATTGCCAAAAACCCCGGCAACGTCCAGGTCGCCGCACTGGCGTCCGGACTCGCCACCACCTCCGATCCCGCAAAGGCGGAAGCAGTCCTCAAGGGGCTCGTCGAAGCGGCGACCGACAAACCCTCCGCTTATATGCGGCTGGCCACCTTCTACGAGCAGCAGGGCGACACCCAGAACGCCATCACCGCGTGGCAGGGCCTCCTCGCCAATCCGCTCCCCGGCGGAGGTCTGGCGGCGGTGAAGAACCAGGACATGGGCGGCCTGGCAATCTCCGCGATCAGCTGGGATTACATGGATCTGGCGGAGCGCGCCGGCCTCTCCACGGACGCCGGAAAAAAGGCCATGGCCTCCGCGGTCGACTACAGCGAAAAACTCCGCAGTTCCCGGCAATCCAGCGGGGCCCAGGATCTCCTCGACGGCCGCGTCCAAATGATGAAGCTCAACCTGGCGCAGGCCATCGGCCTGCTCCGCCGTGCGGAGGCCTCGTTTCGCACCCCCGACCAGAACTACTGGTACAAAACCAAAATGCTCCTGACCAACGCCTACGAAATGCAAGCCGACTGGGGCACGGCTCTGCGGTCGATCAACGACGTCGTCAACGCCTTTCCCAACTCCGTCGGGGCGCATGTGCGCAAGGCACAGATCCTGGTCAAGAGCGGCCGCTACAACGAGGCCCTCGCAGAGGCCGAACCGCTCTCCAAGGCGCAGATCCCCGAGTCCTTGATGAAGGCGGTCCAGGCGGTCGAGGCGACCGCCTACGCGCGGCTGGGCAATCCCGGGAAATCGGGCGATCTGCTGGACCAGATGGGCACCCCCGAAGCGCTCACACAGATCGCCCGCAACCGTCTCGAACAGGGCGATGCCCAGGGCGCGATGGAGCAGGTCGACGCGGTGCTGGCCAAGAGCCCCGACAACCTCGACGCCCTCTACCTGGGCGTGCTCGCTGCCACCCAGGCCGGCAATAAAACGCAGGCGGCAGATTACGTTGCCCGCGGTCTCAAGAAATCGCCCGACAACACCCAGTTCCAATTGCTCAATGCCGCTCTCCAGGATTCGGGCGCCGACCTGCTCGCGGCGCAGCAGAAGGTCCTGGAAGCAATCAGCGACGAAGTGCTGCGGAACATGGCCCTGGCGCAGTTGTGGGGCCGCCAGGGGGACATGACGAAACAATATGCCGCGATGCAGGCCGCCGCAAAAGCCGTGGACAAAGAGGGCGAGGCCGCCCCGCGCGGGGCGATGAACGAGGTGGTTGATCAGTTGTTCGTGCTGTCGATGCAGCTGGCGCGTGCGGCCGAGGCGAAGTCGGACAAGGCAGCGGCAGACCAATACTGGGCGCAGGCGGACAAGTACGTTCAGCAGGCCGAGACGCTCAACCTTGATGGCGTGAAGGGGCAGATGTACCGCGGCCGGCTGCAATTGGCGCATGGAGGGACGATGGCGGCGGCGGCGGTGCAGACGCTCGAACAGGCGGTGAGCGCCCGGCAGGATACCTCGATGGGGCATGTGTTCCTGGGCGAAGCCTACGCCAGCCAGAAGCCGCCGCGCACCGATGCGGCGCTCGATCAGTTCCGCACCGCCATTGAGCAGAAGCCGGACAACCTCGCAGCCTTGCGCTCCGCGATTGCCCTGCTCGTCGAAAAAGGCGACCACGCGGCCATCGATGAGGCCACCGTCTACTACAAGAGAGGGCTGGCCTTTTATCCGCGTGACAAATCGCTGGCCGACATGGGCGACGTT
>CALCHA010000611.1 GCA_937901265.1 uncultured Phycisphaerales bacterium | reverse complement strand
GCGCGATGTGTGGATGAGGATATCCAGAATGGCGTCGGCGGTCAGAAACGCTTCGGGGATCGTGATGCGCTTGTTCGAGGAATCATCGAGCGTGCGTTCAAAAATCTGCTCCGCAGCCGGTTGCAGCGGGTTGCCGATGAGGTTCATCAGGAATCGCGAAAGCCCGGTGACGCGCTCCGTGAGGACCGGGTTGCGCTTGTACGCCATGGCGGAGGACCCCACCTGCTCCTCCTCGAAAGGCTCATCGATCTCCTTGAAGGCGGAGAGCAGCCGCACATCCAGCGCCATCTTGTGCGCCGCCGCGGCGAAGGTGGCCAACGAGGAAATGATCTGGGCGTCGACGATCCGCGAGTAGCTCTGTCCCGAGACCGGGTGCACGCGCGAAAAGCCCAGGCGTTCCGCGACGGCGAATTCGAGCTTGCGGACTTTTTCGTGGTCGCCATTGAACAGCTCGAGGAAGGAGGCCTGCGTGCCGGTGGTGCCCTTGATGCCGCGAAGCATGAGGGTCTGCAGTCGCAGTTCCAGTTCGGCCAGACAGAGCACGAAGTCATAGGTCCACAGGACCGCTCGTTTCCCGACCGTGGTGGGCTGCGCTGGCTGAATGTGCGTGTAGGCGAGGCAGGGCAGGTCCTTGTACTTGGCGGCGAAGGTTCCGAGGGCGTCGATGAGGTTGGCGGTCTTTTTGGCGAGGATCTCGAGGGCTTCACGGGTCAGGAGCACGTCTGTGTTGTCGACGATGTCCATCGAAGTCGCGCCCAGATGGAGGATCGGCTTGGCCTTCGGGGCGGCGAGGGCGAAGGTGTGGAGGTGGGCCATGAGATCGTGGCGGACGCGGGCTTCCTGGCGTGCGGCTTCCTCAAAATCGATGTCGTCGAGGTGGGCTCGCATCTCCGCGAGCTGTTCGTCGGTGATCGTCACTCCAAGGGACTGTTCGGCCTCAGCCAGGGCCAGCCAGATGCGTCGCCAGGTGGAATGTTTTCGCTGGGGGGAAAAAACCTTGACCATCTCTGGCGAGGCATTGCGCGTGACCAGCGGTGACTGATAAATGTGATGGAGGATGGTCAGTTCGGACATAAGGGGCACCAGCGGTCGGAGGGGAAGAAGCAACGAACAGGCCGGCTGCCGCAATGAGCGGCGCAGGGGTCACCGGACGCGGGAATGGTAACACAAGAGGGCGAAGATGACGACGTGGCCGCAAGGTATTTGCGACTTGATCGCAATTGAGACTTGACACAAATGACGTAATGCGTATCCTTCGCCACCGTTGCATGAGATTCAGTCTCATTTAATTCGCTTACCGAGGTCCCTATGCTTCGTCCCGCTTCCTTTTCCCTCCTCGTCGCCGCCCTGGGCCTTTCGCCTTCGCTCGCCCACGCCGCGGTCACGCCTATTTTCGCCGGCTTCATGAATCCCGTGGGCTGGACCCCCGGCATCACCAACAGCACCCACCAGGAATGGTCCGCCGACCTCAACGACCCTATCGACGGCGTGCCGAACGTGTCTTTCGACGATGCCGGTGCCGGCCTTGTGCAGCCTCTGCTCACCGCCTCCGCGCCCGCCTTCACCGCCAGCAGCGGCGGCTTCTATGCCTACGCCGGCCCCTACACGGTGACGGCCGCCCTTCAGGCCCCCACGGCTGCCTACCCCGCCGGTTCCGGAACCTACGTGATCGTCCAGACCTTCTCGACGCTCAACGAAACGGGAGTCACCGGAATCACGCTCACCGACCCCACCGGCATCCTGTTGGCCGCCACGCAGCATCTGGCGTCGTCGACCTATGCCCACGATCCAAATTTTCCGCTCTTCGGCGGGGTGGAAGCCCAGGCCTCGATCGATGAGTTCTGGATTCCCGGCTTCACCGGTGATTTCAACGTGCTGATGAACGAACCGGATGACGCCAGCTTTCAGGGGCTGCGGATCGACGCGGTCGTCGTGCCAGGTGCCGGCGCTGCATCGCCGTTTGAGCTGACGGCGAACCCTGTCCCCGAGCCGGCATCGCTGACGCTGTTGGGGATTGGCGGGGCGCTGCTGGGTTTCCGCCGCCGCCGATAACTGTTGATTCGCAGGGCCGGTCGTCCATGGTGTTAAGGGCGGCCGGTCTTCTCACGGGAGTGTGTGATGCGCGCCGTCCGAGGCTTTACGCTCATAGAGTTGCTTGTGGTGGTCGCCATCATCGGGGTATTGATCGCCGTGACCCTGCCGGCCATCGGCCGCGCCAAGCGGGTGGCGCGGCAGGCAGCCACCGGTTCAGCGGTGCGCCAGCTGGCCATCGGCTACACGATCGCCAGCCAGGAGAACGACAATCGGCTGCTCTACGGGTATCCACCCGCCTACATTGAGGGGCAGCCCCTCTCGGTGACGCTGCCGACCGGCCAAACCATTCCGGGGCCCGGGTCGTTCGCCGGATCGCTGTCGATTCTGCGGTATCCGGCGCGTCTGGCACCCTATGAGAACAACGTGTGGAGCATCATCTATCAGGATCAGGTGCTGCCCGGTCCGCTGCCGTTGGCATCGGATTCCGTCGCAGAGGCCTCCAGCAAGGCCTACACGCTGTCGCTCTACCCCAGCTTCGGGCTGAATTCCGCATTCCTCGGGGGCGACACCGCGTTCTACGGCTTCACCGGAAGCAGCCCGAACTATCACCTCAACCGCGCGGGCCCGGCGAAGTTCACATCCACGACGGTGCAGCGTCCCTCGCAGACCATTCTGTTCGCCGAGACGAAACATCGATCGATACCGTCGGGGGTGCTGGGGGGAGATCAGGGCTTTTTCCGTCTCACGCCGCCCGTGGGTAACGGGCGCCAATGGAAATACGCCGACGGCAAGGTCCAGGTCGTCTCGAACAACGACATGGGGATCCCGGAGGGTCGCTCCACGCGGCGCGTGGTGACCGCATTCTTTGACGGCCACGTCGAAGCGATGAACCCCCGAGAACTCGACGACATGCGGTTGTGGTCGCCCGATGCGACATCCGCGGCCTATGACTATCCCCATCCATGACGGGCCTCCCCCCATCCGGCAGGCACTGTTTCCGCTTTTTGTGTTCATTTCAGAAAGGTTGCTCTTCATGCTCCTTCGCACGCTCTCCTTCGCTGCCGCCCTCGCGTTCGCCGTGTCCGTGGCGTCGGCTCACTTCACCTTTCTGGTAGTCGACCCAGCGGGTGCCACGGCATCCTTCTTTCTGTCGGAAACCCTGTCGCCCGATGACACGATCGATGTGGCGATAATCAAGGACGCCAAGCTGTTTATTCGTCAACCCGACGGCAAGGACGAACCCCTCTCGCTTCATGCCGGCAAGGACCATGCACTGCACACGCCCTTGCCCGGCTCTCCTGCGGCGCTGCGGTTGGTGCATGGGACGGTGGATCTGGGCGTCAGCTCGCGGGGCGAATCGTCGCCCTACCTTTTGGTGTATCACCCCAAGACAATCCTTGGCAACGCGTTTTCGTCGGCGTCCACGGACATCGGCAAGGAGGCGGCCGTCGAGCTTCGCCTCACCGGAAAGCCGGAGGCAGCGCGGCTGCAGCTCGTGGCCCAGGGCAAGCCGCAGCCAGAGGCGGAGGTCACGCTGATCGAGGGCGATGGCGATTCAAGGGTCGTGACCACGGATGCCGACGGCTTCACACCGGCGTTTGCCGCGGCGGGCCGCGTGGGGGCGTGGGCACGCTTCTTCGAGAACCGCGCCGGCGAGCAGGGTCAGAAAAAATATGACCAGATTCGGCACTATGCGACGCTGGTGTTCGCGGCTCCCACTGCGGCGGCCGGGGTGGCCGCGTCGAACCCGGCCCCTGCGGCGCTGACGGCGACCCGCCTGGCAACGATGCCCGAGGCCGCATCGAGCTTCGGCGCGGTGGCGCTGGATGGCTGG
>CALCHA010000610.1 GCA_937901265.1 uncultured Phycisphaerales bacterium | reverse complement strand
GTTCCGGCACCACCACGGCGCCGTACCCTACCGGTACTCGTGGTGGACGTTCCGTGACGGAGCCCGTGCCCGGGATTCCCGCGACCACGAGCGTCCCCCCCGCCACGTCAACGCTGCCCGCATTTGCCAGCGGCCCACACTGTACGACCAGAGACCCGGTGCCGGTCTTGAGAAACGTCCCATGGTTTGTCAGGCCGGCCGCTCCAAGCGTCAGGCTGCCTGTCGCGCTGCAGGCGATGGTGCCATCGTTGGTGATCGCTCCGGCCGACAGGCTACCGCCGCTCAATTGAATGACAGCCCCGGTCGCCACCTGCACCGAGCCACTCAGGATCAGCAGCTTTCCCGCTCCCAGCGTCAGCGTCGGACCAAAGAGCCCGCCTGCATCGACGGCCAGATCTCCATGCAGGGAGAGCTGCCCCGACACGAATTGAAACGCGCCATGGTTGACGATCGTATTGGCCGTCAGAAATCCGCCTTGCAGAATCAGCGACGCGCCGGCATCAACGGTCACGTCCCCAGAGGCCGTCACGGATTGCCCGCTGACAAGCGTCACTTGGTCCCCGAGAAGCTGTCCGCTCCCGATTTCCAGGCCTGACTGCGTGAGCACCAACGCCCCGCTGGTGAGTACAAAACGCCCCCCGGAAAGCGCCGTGCTCCCCGCCGTCAAGGTGCCTCCCTGCAACGTGATGGTCCCGCCGGGCCCGATGGCCAGTTGTCCCGCCACCGAAAGCGTCCGCCCGCCGGTCAATAGCACCGAGGGCCCCAGTGGCGCGGCAGCATCGCTGAGAAAATCGCCCGTCAACGCCACGGTGCCGGAGTTCCAGATAATCGCGCCGCCGCTGTTCACCAGCGCGCCCGTCGTCAAGGTGCCGCCGCTGAGGAGCAGGGTCCCGGCCGCCCACAGCGTCGTGGTCCCGCCGACGGTTGCCAGACCGCCCGCCTGCAGTTCGAGAACGCCGGCGTCACCCGCGGCGCTCGCATCGCCACCGATGACAACGTTGCCGGAGCGCGCAAATGTCGAAGTCCCGCCCAGCGCATGGGTCAGGCGTACGGTCATCGTGCTTCCTGGATTCTCCGCAGCCAGCACGAAATCCGCCCCCTGCATCACCAGGTTGCCGGCGTTGATCTCCAATGTTCCCGAATGCAGATGCAGCGCCCCACCCGCCATCACCCCCATGCTTCCTGACTGCAGCGTCCCGCCATTGAGAACCACCGTTCCCGTGGCGCTCGTGCCCCCCACCGAGGAACTTCCCGAAATCGTGACAAGTCCCCCGGCATTGACATCCAGTTCCCCGGTGCCGCCCGATTGCGGGTATTGCGTGGGCTTGGGACCTCCGATCCACAAAGACTGCGCGGTCAAGGTGGCGCTGTAGCCGCCCGCCGCTCCGCCGACGTCCAGCACACCGCTGGCACCGGTCGCCGTCGCGATCGACACGTTGCCCGCGACGCTCGCTAGTGCGCCGTTCGTTACGTGCATCACGGCGCAACCCTGATAGCCCACCCAGAGGTCCGCGGTCGCAGAGAGATAACTCAAGTTAAGTGTCGAACGGTACGCTGCCGTGGCGCCGTCCACCGTGAGGCTGCCAGTACCGCCGGCGCTATACCCGACCGACCAACTCAAGCCCGATCCGATGCTGCCGGCCTCAATCGTCATGGTCCCATCGCCCAATTGGCCCACTGTGAGGGTGCGCGCGTCATACCGGGAATCGACGTCCCTCACCGTTACAGTCCCCACTGCGCCAGGGAGCAATCCAATGACCGATTGCTCGCTGATAGATACCCGGCCCCCTTGGTTGACGGTGACCGACCCGGTACCGCCCACGCCTACGTGAAACGCCGCGGCATTGACCTGGGACCCATTGCCCGTCACGACCACGTTGCCCGTGCCGGCAGGCGGTGTGAAGGTGCCGCCGACGTGAACGGTGCCCGCCGTCAGCTGGGCACCGTTGACAAGGAGCGTGCCGTCGCCCCCGCGTCCGACAATCAATTCACCCAAACCGTTCAGGGAAAAGTTTCCCGAACCCAGCGTCAGTGTCGCCGTCTGGCCCACCAGCGTCGCGATCGTCGACGTCCCGGTCAGCGTATAGGTGTGGCTCCCGGCATCCCACCTCACCGCGCCAGCGTCTGCTTGAAATGCATAGGAGGACACCGAGCCGTCAAACGTGACCGTGTACGCCCCATCCACGGCATACAGCGGATTATCCGTCGACGTGGGCGCGGCGTTGCCCACCCAGTTGGTTGCCGCCGAGTACAACCCATCCACCGGCGCCGCCCACGTGGCCGTCGCCGCCTCGGCTTGCTGGATCTGGCAAACAATTCCCACCACCGATGCCGTCAATACCCCCGCCACCCAGTGCTTCCTTCTCACCATGGACAACATCCTTTCGTGAACAGCCTGATGCCGAGTCTACCACCACTGCGGCCCATGGCTTTCAAAATTTGAGCATCCGCTCCCTTTTTTCTTCTTAGCCTCCCTATAATTCGCATCATGGCCAAGCAGATGTACACCCTCCGGGACATTCCCAAGTACGAGACGATCCGCGCCCATGCGACGCGTTATCCGGAGATCGATCCCGCCTCCTCGGCCGCCTGCGTGCTGCTCCTGCGGGTGGCGTCCGATATTCTCGCGGCCATCGAAGATTACCTCCACGCTCACAAGTTCTCTCAGGGACGATGGACGGTGATGATGATCCTTTATCGCACCCCCGACGAGCCGCTGAATCCGTGCAACCTGGCGGAGCGTTCGGGCGTCACTCGGGCGACGATGACGGGGCTGCTCGATGGGCTGGAGCGCGAGGGGCTGGTGGCGCGCGATCCGGTCCCCGCCGACCGCCGCATGCTGCAGGTCCGGCTCACCGACAAGGGCCGCACCGACCTGGGAACCATCATGCCCGGCTACTTCAAGCTGATCCGCCAGCTCATGGAAGGCCTGCCCCAACCAGAAAAGGAAGGCCTGATTGAATTGCTGACGAAGCTCGGCGCGACCGCCCTCGCCCACCCCCCCTCCCCCTGCTGATAACGCCACCCTTAAAAAAAATCTTTGCATCCCTCTTGCTAAACGTCGCGTAGATAGTTAGGATGCTAACTATACGGTAGCTTACTAGGAAACGCCCCCCATGACCACGACGCTCTCCCTGACGACCAGCAAAAACCGCCTCGCCCCGCGGCCCACCCTCAACGGCCACGCCCGCGAGGCCGGGCCCCAGCTCAAAGAGAACCCCGACAGCGCCCGGCTCTCCCCGGCGGTCGAGCTGGAGCTTCCCGAACTCCACACCCCCCAGCCGCGCAAGACGACGGCCACCCCTTCCGCCCCGGCCAAAAAGGCCTGGGTCAAACGGGTGCTCCTCGCAGCCGTCGCCGTGGCCGCTCTGGCGGGTGCCACCACCTACGGCATGTCCTACTACAGCTATTCCCAGACCCACGAATCCACCGACGACGCCTTCATTGACGCCCACGTCACCCCCGTCTCCCCGCGCGTCGCCGGTCACGTGCAGCGGGTGCTGGTGAAGGACAATCAGGAGGTGCATGCGGGAGACCTGCTGGTGGAGCTCGACCCCAGCGACTTTCAGGCCGCCCTCGATGCCGCGGCCGGCAAGCTGAGCGCCGCCCAAGCCGACCTGCTGGCCGCCCGGTCGCAGGTCGTGCAGGCCCAGGCCGGCGTCACCACCGCCGAAGCGCAGGTGGCTCAGGCACAAGCGGACGAAGTCGCCAAGGCGGCCGAGTCGCAGCGTGCCGGGCAGGACCTCACGCAGTACAGCGCAGCGAACAAGAATGGCGTGGTGTCGGCGATCGAGCTCAGCAAGGTGCAGACCGACGCCCGTACCGCCCAGGCGAACCTCGACGCGGCGCACAAGATCGTGGCCGCCGCGCAGGCCCAGGTCGCTCAGGCCAACGCGACCGTCGCTGCCCGCGAAGGCCAGGTGGCCGTCGCCCAGGCCCAGATCACCGCCGCCCAGGCTGCGGTGGAAACGGCCCGGTTAAATCTCTCCTACACCAAAATCGTCGCTCCCACGGATGGGCGGATCACGAAGAAATCGGTCGAGCCGGGCATGTATGTGGCGCCGGGACAGTTGCCCGGGCTTTTCGCCCTGGTGCAGCCCGACGTGTGGGTGACCGCCAACTTCAAGGAAACGCAGCTCGCTCACATGAAGCCGGGCCAGGCGGTGGAAGTGAAAGTTGACGCCTACCCGGGCGTGAAATTCTCCGCCCACGTGGACTCGATCCAGCAGGGATCGGGTGCCTACTTCTCGCTGATGCCCCCGGAAAATGCGACGGGCAACTATGTGAAAGTGGTGCAGCGCGTGCCGGTGAAGATCACGTTTGATCGGCCTGACCAGCAGCACTTGATCGGGCCGGGGATGTCGGTTGAGCCGGTCGTCGTGATCCGGTAAGCAACCCCTCTTACAATGGCCACGGATGTTTGTACCCGCGGGCGGAGGCAACTCCCCCGTTCATCCGTGGCCACTTTTTTGCTTCACTTTGTGCTCAGGGTCACTCCCATGGCCATCGCGCTGCCCCCCTCCGCTGAGGAATCTGACGCTCCCCCTCCCGCCCAACCGCCGGCGCTGGCAGAATGGAAGCCAGCAGCCAATCCCTGGCTGATCACCATCGCGGTGATGCTGGGCACGTTCATGGAAGTGCTCGACACGTCGGTGGCGAACGTGGCGCTGCCGCACATGGCGGGATCGCTTTCCGCGTCAACCGATGAAGCGACCTGGGTGCTCACGAGCTACCTGGTGAGCAACGCGATCGTGCTGCCGGCGACGGGGTGGCTGTCGCGGACGTTCGGGCGGAAGAACTTCCTGCTCTTTTGTGTGGCGCTTTTTACGCTGGCGTCATTCCTGTGCGGAGCGGCGCAGACGCTGCCGATGCTGATCGCTGCACGCATTCTCCAGGGTGCCGGGGGCGGGGCGCTGCAACCGATCGCGCAGGCGATCCTGCTCGAATCCTTTCCCCCCATCAAGCGCGGTGCCGCGATGGCCGCCTACACGCTGGGCATCGTCTTCGCCCCGATCATCGGGCCGACGCTGGGGGGCTGGATCACCGACAACTACTCCTGGCGCTGGGTCTTCTACATCAACATGCCGGTGGGCATCCTGGCGCTGTTCATGGTGTGGTCGCTGATCGAAGATCCTCCCTACATCAAGAACGCCCCGCGCACGCGCATCGACACCTGGGGCCTCGGGCTGCTGGCGTTGTGGCTGGCGTCGTTCCAGATCGTCCTCGACAAGGGGCAGGAGGCGGACTGGTTCAACGCCTCCTGGATCCGCTGGGCAACGCTGCTCTCGGTGTTCTGCTTCGTGGCTTTCATCCTGCGGGAGTTCATGGCCAAGGACCCCATTGTCAGCCTGCGGGTCATCAAGAACCGCAACTTCGCCATCGGCATTACGGTGGTGACCATCGTGGGGCTGGTGCTCTATGGCACCACCGCGCTCATCCCGGAGTTCCTTCAGGGGGTCATGGGTTACACGGCCACGCAGTCGGGCCTGACCGTTTCGCCGCGCGGCATCGGCTCGATCACCGCCATTCTGCTGGTCTCGCGATTGATGAAGCGCATCGACTCGCGCCTCCTGATCGCCGGAGGCCTGGCGCTGCTGGGGTACTCCTCCTGGTTGCTGGGGGATGTGTATCTGGGGGTAGCTCCGGGCAACATCACCTGGCCGGTGATTCTCAACGGGGCGGCGATCTCGATGCTGTTTGTGCCGCTGTCGGTGCTGACCACCGGGACGCTGAAAAACGAAGAGATGGGCAACGCCACGGGGTTGTACAACCTGCTGCGGAACATCGGGGCGTCGGTGGGCATCTCGCTGACGACGACGCTGCTGGTGCGTGAAGCGCAGAGCCATCAGAGCGTGCTGGCGGCGCACATCACGCCTTATGATCAGCAGACGGCGGCCCACCTGCAGCAGCTCACGGCCCACGGCATGCAGCTTCCGCAGGCCTACGGCGCGATCTATCACCAGCTGGTGACGCAATCGACGCTGTGGGCGTTTGTGTCGAACTTTCGGCTGATGGCGATTCTGTGCTTTGCGGCGGTGCCGCTGGCGTTTCTGTTCAAAAAGACGGCGGCACCCAAAGGGCCCGTGGCCGTGCATTGAAACGCCAGCTGCCTCGTGGGGAATCATCCGAAGAGCGTGGTGACGTCATTCCCCGACCCAATTGCTGCCCGGAGGCTGAAGGACGTTTCGCCGGCGTAGCCCGACGGCAGGCTGATCAACTGCGTGGGCTGGCCGGGCTGGTAGGCACCGACGACCGCGGCCTTTACGGTCACGGTGTAAAGGCCCGCGACGGTGTAGGTGTGGGCACCCGAGACGTCCCACCCGCCGCTCGCGTTGACCGTCAGCAGGGCATTCGTCGGCGTGGTGTTGTCGCCCCAATTGATGGTCACGGCAATCTCCCGGCCCAGTGACTGGCCCGGCAGGATGTGGCGAATTTTGCCGTCGGCCAAATCGGAATTGGGGTCGGCATTGGCGTTATTGAACGCGAGCGTGATGTGGCCGAGGGTGCCCGAGAGTGGCGTGTTGACCTTGGTGTTGCGCACCGTCAGAAGCGGTGCCGAGGGAACCCCCGACAGCACATGGGCGTAGGAGATCTCCAGCGTCGGAGACATAACAAAGTCCAACACCGGGACGCCCGGCGGGTTGGTAGGGGTCACGCCCAGCACATACTTCACGGTGTAATTGCCGGCGGCCGCATAGGTGTGCGTGCCCCAGATTTCCCACTTGCCGCTGGAGGTGTTTTTCCGCAGGATGCCATAAGAGGCCGCGGTGTTGTCGCCCCAGTAAATGGAAGCGCGGTAGGTGGTGTTGTAGCCATCGCCCAGGGGACCATTGGTGCCTTCCGTGGGCAGGGTGATGGGGGTCTGCTGGTTGTTGGCCGAATCGGGGAGAGAATCGCTGACCGTGCCCACCTTGGTGTAAAGCGACTGGCCGGCGTAGGCGTTGAAGGCTGTGCCGTTGGCGGTGGTGTAGTCGACGTAGACATACCCCGTGGTGGCGGCGGTATTCACGACCTGGTTGGTGCTGGTGAGTTGCCAGAAGGCCAGGCTGAAGCTGTGGACCCCGGCCGTAATCGGTTCAGACCCGACCTTCACCAGCATGTCGTTGATGCTGATGGTGATGAAGGTCGCCTGGCTGATCGAACCATCGTCCCAGCGGACGGCGGCGTAGAAACGGTTGGCGAAATTGATGCCTTTGAGCGCCGCCACGACCACGGGCTGGTTCAGGGGGTCTCTCGCCGACAGGGAGGAAGGGAAGCTGGTCGCGGGGAGCGGGTGGCCATTGGTGACCATGTGGGGGGGGTCGATCGAAATGAACGCCGCCGAGAGCAGGGATCGGGCTTCGAGTGCTTCGAACAGGCGGGTGACG
>CALCHA010000609.1 GCA_937901265.1 uncultured Phycisphaerales bacterium | reverse complement strand
TAAGGAGGTAACGGCCGAACTGGAAGTAAAGGGCGGCGAGGGAGGTGTCGCGGCCGTCGAACTGGCGGATGCGCTGATCGGTGGGAAGCTCCCCGCCCGGACCGGTTCCGACATCGAGCGTGACGCGGTGGAAGAGACGCTGGTAATCGGCGATGTGGCGCGAGCGCAGCTCCGCATAAGGTTTGGCGGCGGCGGCTTCAAGATCGTGGTGGGCACGGGCGGAGGCTTCGGCGGAGAGATCGTGGTAGTTCACGTAGTTGGTGCCGCAGGAGCTGAGGAAGGTGACGGCGTCGGCGTTCTCGATGCGCAGGGTATCACCGGCGGGCGCGACGGTTCCGCCCTGGGTTTTGGCTTGCGCGAGGGAGGCGAAGCGGATGGCGCCGGGCTTGCCGTTGAAGCTGCCGCCCTGGCCGGAGAGAGAGAGGAGGCCATCGGTCACGGCGACCTTGGCGTCTTTGAAGGGGGTGGCGAGGTGGGCGGCGAAAGTGAGGCTGGCGGGCTTGTCGGCGGTAAGGCGGACGACGACGACCTGGTCGGGGGCGCTGGCAAAAACTTCGCGCGTGTAGGTTACGCCGGCACGGGAAAAGGTGGTGGTGGCGACGGCCGTGTCGAGATCGAGAGAGCGGCGGTAATGGGTGACGGGCTCGGCGGACTCGGGGAATTCCAGCACGAGGTTGCCGAGGGTCTGGTAGACGGCCATGGTTTTGGGCAGGCCCATGGCGGAGCTTTCGATGAGCGTTTCAGCCTCTTTTTGCTTACCGGCGAAGAGGAGTTCGCGGGCTTTGCGGATGGCGTCGGGAGCGTCGGGGTTGGCGGGGTCGTAGGGAGCACCGGTCCAGATGGTGTCTTCATTGAGTTCGATGCGCTCGCGTTCGACGCCGCCGAAGAGGGTCCCGCCGAGGCGGCCGTTGCCGAAGGCGAGGGACTCGAGCCATTCGCGCGCGGGGTGGTCATACCAGAGGACGAGGGGACCGGCGGGGGCAGTGGTGGCGCCTTCAAGATCGGGGACAGCGATGAGGGCGCCCCTGCCGCTGGTGGCTTCGATGCGGCGTGGGGCGTCAGGGGCAAGGCGCCATCGGGCGGCGGGCGCGGGGCCTTTGCCGGTATCGAGTGCGGCGACTTCGTCCGCGGTCAAGGCTCGATCAAACAGCGAGAGAGAGGAGATGGCTCCGGTGAAGCGATGATCGCCGCGCTGGTTGGCGCCGAGACGCACGGGTGTTTGCGAGCCGATCAGGGTAATTTTGGCGGCAGGATCCATGGAGAGGGAGGCGGCGGGTTTGCCGTCGATGAAGAGGGTGGCAATTTTTTGGCGCGGGTCGAAGGCGGCGACGATGTGGGTCCACCGTCCGGTGGCCAGGGCGCCTTCGTTGGTTTCGACGACGCTGGGAGCGCTGGTGATGAGGCGCAGCTTGCCGTTGGCGGCGGTTTCGAGTCGCAGCCCCTGACCGGTCGCCGGGCCGAGCTTGTCGAGGATGACGGCGCCGGCAGGACAGACGGGATCGATGCGCACCCAGGCTTCGACGGTGAGGGCGTCCCAGATGCCCAGCTCGGAAACGTC
Source organism: uncultured Phycisphaerales bacterium (assembly GCA_937901265.1). Lineage (GTDB taxonomy): Bacteria > Planctomycetota > Phycisphaerae > WQYP01 > WQYP01 > CALCHA01. The sequence continues at coordinate 3,149 of CALCHA010000609.1, read as the reverse complement.
GGCATCATATAAGCGATACTGGGGACCCAACGGCATGCCTTCGCTCGCTTCGGCGGCGCGTGCGGCGGGGGCGGCGGCCAGAATCGCGGCGACCGCCAACATGCAGAGGCGTCCAGCAGGGATGCGCATCAGTACCTCCCGGTTGGCTTGTCCGCCGCGGACACCATGCGGCGTTGCGGCGGGGAATCCGTCGACCGCGCTGCTGGAGTGACGGGCCATGAACAGGTCCATTGAACTGCAGGAGAAGGAGTATAGCGGGGGCGGCGCTTTTGTGGAGGGGGGGCACCATCGATTAGGCTGGGGTGCATGGAAGGACCCCTGACCCGCGCGTTGGCGGAGCAGTTGAATGAATTGGTGACCGGCAAGCCGCTGGAACGGATTCTCGTTCCCGAAGGGCGCTGGCAGGCGAACATGCTGCTGCTGAACTGCGTGGGGCAGGTGATTCAGCGGGTGCGGTCGCACGGCAAATGGCTTTTTTTTGATTTTTCGCACGGCGTGACGTGGCTGTGTCAGCTCATTACGCGGTCCAAATGGGAGGTGGTCTCGGCGACCGAGGCCGCGGGGTTTGCGCGGCGAGCGAAGCGGCGGCCGCTGTTGACGGTGTACCTGCGCAATCCCGGGGGCGGCCCGCCCTTCGCGGCGGTGCTGTCGGGCCGGCCGATCTTTTACATCGTGCCGACAGCCAAGGTGTGGTCGCATCCGGACATTTCGGCAATGGGTCCGGATCCGCTGGCCACGGCGACGTTCCACGACGTGTTTCCCTATCGCCTGCGGCAGCACCCGCAGCGCACGATTGCCGCGGCACTGCTCGATCAGGAGACGGTGGCGGGGCTGGGCAACATGCTGAAGTGCGAGATTCTCTACGCCACGCGGCTCTGGCCGGGGGTGAAAGTGGCCAGCCTCCTGGCGTCGCAGATCGACTTTCTGGCGGGGACGGTCGTGGGAATCGTCGCGACGGCGGCGACGTTTGCATCAAAGAACCAGACGTTTCCGTGGCGCGTGTATGACCGTGCGGGACTGCCCTGCGGCATTTGCGGGGGGGAGATCGCCGTGGATCGCCGCGGGGGGGATAACCACCTCACGTGGTACTGTCCGGCGTGCCAGACCCTGGGGAAGGAACCGCTGCTGTTTGAGGAAACGGAACAGGGGCGGTCTTAGGCTCGGCCTTTGGCTTTCTTCGCGTTTGCGCCGGGGTTTCCTTGATGCAGGGCGGAAAGCGGATAAAATGACTCTCTTCGCTTTTGCCGGCGTCCCATCCCCCGATTCCCTGGAGTCCTGGGTTCGCCGGTCACACATACAGGAGAGACAGTCGTGGCCAAGTTGCGTGTCGGTATCAACGGTTTCGGTCGAATTGGCCGTCTGGTTTTTCGCGCGGGTGCGGCGGACCCGAACATTGAATTTGTCGGCATCAACGATCTGGTCCCGCCGGAGAATCTGGCGTACCTGCTGAAGCATGATTCCACGCACGGGCGGTACAACGGCACGGTGGAAGCTTCGGAAGAGGGCATCACGGTGGATGGGCACTTCGTGAAGTGCACGGCCATCCGGGACCCGGCGGCGCTGCCGTGGAAGGATCTGAAGGTGGATTACGTCGTGGAGTCGACGGGCCTGTTCACGGACCGCGAAGGGGCCTCGAAGCACCTGGCTGCAGGTGCGAAGCGGGTGATCATTTCCGCGCCGGCGAAGGACAAGGAAACGCCGACGTTCGTGATGGGCGTGAATGAATCAAAGTACAACAAGGACACGGACACGATCGTGTCGAATGCCTCCTGCACGACGAACTGCCTGGCGCCGCTGGCGAAGGTGATCAACGATGCCTTCGGGATCGAAGAAGCGTTGATGACGACGGTGCACGCGGCGACAGCGACGCAGCCGACGGTCGATGGACCGTCAAAGAAAGATTGGCGCGGCGGTCGCGGCGCCGGCCAGAACGTGATTCCGGCGGCGACGGGTGCGGCCAAGGCAGCGACGCTGGTGATCCCGGAGCTCAAGGGCAAGATCACAGGCATGGCGTTCCGGGTTCCCACGCCGAATGTGTCGGTGGTGGATCTCACGGTGAAGACCTCGAAGCCGACGTCGCTGGCGGCGATCAGCGCCGCGGTCAAGGCTGCTTCGGAAGGACCGATGAAGGGCATTCTGGGCTACACGGAAGAGCAGGTGGTCTCGACCGATTTCGTGCACGACCCGCGCTCGTCGATCTACGACGCCACCGCCGGGATCGAGCTGAACTCCACGTTCTTCAAGCTGGTCTCGTGGTATGACAACGAGTGGGGCTACTCCAACCGCATCATCGATTTGATGAAGTACATGGCCAAGAAGGACGGCATCCTGTAACGCCCCCTTCCCTCGACGGATTCATACAAGACCCGCGCCCCCAAAGGCGCGGGTCTTTTGTTGATCGGCTGAGCGCTGTGGTTTTCCGGTAGGGGGCTCCGGGGCCTTACTTTGCGGGCTGTGTCGCCGGGGCGTACTGGTCGCGGTTGCAGAGGACCTTGCCGTCCGCACCGAGCGTCAGTTCCGCCATTTGGATCACATCCTGCTTTCCGCCATCGGTGAAGTAATAGATGAACGCCCGGTCGCCCTGCACGATCACTGCGGGATGGGCACCGGGTCGCTGGTCCTGCGTCCGCGTGCCGGGCTCCTGAAGGATGACGCTCACGAAGGTCCAGCCATCGATTCCATTTTCCGATTTGTAGACCCGCAGACCCGTCTGTCGCAGCGGGTCGGAGATCATCCACCACTGGTTTTTCCAGCGAATCACCCAAGGCCCCTCCTGTGGTACATCGTGGATAATGTCTTTCGGCGTGTCCCACGTTTTGAGGTCTTTGCTGGCTGCCGTGAAAATGTGCGAGCCGGCAGCCTCATCCTTGTAGACCATGGGCCAGATGTCGTCGACGTTGTAGACCATGGCATCGATGCAGCGTTCCGAGGAGAGCTTGACGGTGTCCTGGTACTGGAAGTTCACACCGTCGGTGCTGGTGAAGTGCTTAATGAAGCGCTTGCCTTCCCACTTCGTGTAGATGCCATCGACGTAGGTGACGAACATGTGCAGGACGTTTTTGTCGTCATACACGAGGCCCGGCGCCCACCAGGTGCAGTTGCTTTTAATCGGGTCGCCGAGACCCTGGTCTCCCTGGCAGATGCCAGCG
>CALCHA010000608.1 GCA_937901265.1 uncultured Phycisphaerales bacterium | reverse complement strand
GATTGGACTTTTAACGTCCGAGAACATGCGAAGCGATCGCCTATCCACGCACCGCCAGTTTGCTACATTAGTGAACCACTGACGGAGCAGGATGTGATTGGTCTATTCCACCAACTTTCCGCATTGGGCGTATTCCCGGGGATAGAGGTTTTCGCGACGAGCCAAACGGCTACCTATGACTGTCTGGTGCGCTTCAATTGCCCTGCGACCTCGCCGGGTCTAACGTATGTCTCCGTGGACGATTCGCCCCTCGGCCTTTCGCCGTTTGTACGGGGGGAAAAGCTTAATTATTCAACTACTGTCTTTACCTTAGAATTTAAGAACAACTTAGACGGCCTCATCGATGAGCTGGGAGGCGATTCCAAAAAGAGTTTCCGTGCGATAGACGTTTGCGTTTGTTGGGGCACTGTCTCGCCCAGATTCGCTGGATATTTACTTACGGAAATTACTGAGGCAAATTTGGATCAGCGAGCGGTGCCTGGAACCACCCACCTTCTCGAGAGGGACGGCGATGTTCACGTCGTGCAAGTTATAATGTTGAAGACGGTCATGGATCTAATCAACAAACAGGTCGTTATCTTTCGTGGAGTCGCCAAGGGCTGAGGCGTGGTTGTGGCGGCGTATCGGGTTTGCGGTTCCAGATTACCGGGGGCTGGGGAGGGAAGGGGCCGCGTTGCTGCGCATGGGCGGAATGCGTTGCGTTGCAACGCCGCTAAACTTGGGGGGCGGCGGCGTTTTCTTGATGGTCGGCGGCCGTTGCTGCGATGGATGAGGTGGTCGACCGTACCGCCGGGAGGTTGGGGACGCCGTGGCATCACGCGAACGCGTTCTCAGGGGCGCGTCTCGGAGCGAGGTGGCCATGGAACCTGCCGCCCCTGTTGGTTTGCTGGAAAAACGGGCACGCCGTGATGGGGGGGGATGGGCATTTATGCGGTGCGAGGCGTCCGGCGCTCGCCCTGTTTCGGGCGTTGCCTCGAGGTCCTTCCGCCTTCCCCGGCGCAGGTCCTAAAACGTCTCGCTTCCCCTCACTGCTTCACGCGCCAATTCCAGGCCCTTGCGGCCGTGGCAATTGCCCCTGCGAAAGTCAAATGGAATCGTGGCCGCCGCCCAAGCTGTTCTGGCAACGGGACGATACTAAGCCTGCCAGGAATGCCCCTGGTTACCAGGAGTGGCGAATGAAGTCCCAGCAGTCAACGACGACTCTCCCCCTTGACATCCTTGTGGTGGACCTCGATGCGGCGCTGCTGACGGCCGTGAAGGCGGTGGGGCCTGCCGGGGCGACGGTGCGTTGTGCGACGTCGGCCTCGCAGGTGCGAGCGGCGCTGCGGCATCGGCCAGCGGACCTGCTGCTGCTGAACCTGCAGATGGATGACAACGGGGGCCTGGAGCTGCTGGAGGAATTGCGTCGCAGCCACCCGCTGATGGATGTCGTGGCGACGTCGCGGCTGCGGCGGAGCGAGCTGACGCTGGAAGCGTTCCGAGCCGGCGCGGCCGACGTGCTTTTCACTCCCGCGCCGCTGCCGGAAATCGAATCGCTGCTGGCGCGCATCGCCCGCCGCCGCGAGGAGGCCGCCCGCTCGTCCTTTCGCAGCCTGCGCGTACGGCGCGTGTGCAAACAGCTCAACAAGGCGCGGCACGAGATTCGGCAGCAGGTGGACCTGCTTTGCAACGATCTCGTGCGGGCGTACCAGGACATGGCGGTGCAGTTGAACGCGGCGCAGGTGGCGGCTGATTTCGCGAATGCGGTCGGGCCGGAGCTGGAGGTCGAAGGGCTTTTGCGCAAGACGATGGAGTGGATTTTGAAGAAGCTCGGGCCGGTGAACGCGGCGATTTACCTGCCGGACGCCGACCGCCATTTTGCGTTGGGGGCCTATCTGAATTTGGACACGGACGCGGATGGGCCGCTGATCGCCGCGATAGGCGACACGCTGGTGAAGCAGGCGGACAGGGCCGTGCGGCCGATCGCCGCCGATCGCGACCAGACGGTCGATGAGCTTTTTGGCGAAGAGGGTCGCCGCCTCAAAGGGCGCTCCTGGCTGGCCGCCGCCTGCCTGCCGGCGGCGGGGCCGCGTGATGCGATGGCCGTGCTGGTGATTTTCCGCAAGCAGTCGGAGGCCCCGGCCAACGGCGACCCGATCACGACCACGCTGGTCGAGACGGTCGCGCCGGTGCTGGGTGAAAAAATTCAGCAGGCGCTGGGCCTTTACCACCGGCTTCACCCCTTCTTCAAAGATGACGATTCCGGCGACTACGAATCGGCATGACGGGCTCAGCTTTCTGCAGGGGCATCGGCACACGATGAACGATACAATGTCCCGACTTGTCCCCTGACCACCGGAGTTTTGTTTCCTGATGCTCCCGCTCCTCGCCCAAGTGTCGGCCACTTTGCCTCAGACGTCCTACAACGTCTCGGAGATCCTCACCCCCTACATGCCGGTGTTCTACACATCGTTCCTGATCACGCTCATTCTCACGCCGATCATGCGGGTTCTGGCGCATCGCCACGGGGTGGTGGATGATCCCGACGGCAAGCGCAAGGTGCACACGCAGCCCATCGCGTATCTCGGGGGCGTTTCGATTTTTTTGGGGTGGCTGGCGGGGGTGACCATCTCGGTGCTCCTGCGGCCGCACAACGCCGACCAGTTGCTGCTCAACAACATTCAGGTTCCGCCGGGCGTGCTTCTGGGTGCGGCGGTGGTGGTGCTTTTTGGGCTGATGGATGATGTCTACTCGCTCTCTCCGAAGATCAAGCTTTTGGGCCAGCTTCTGGCGGCGCTGCTGCTGATCCTGCCTGGGGCGCTGGGGCTGGGCAACGACTTTTTCCTGGGGGCGCAGCGCGGCCTGACGGGGGCGGCGTCGCATACGGGGCCGGCGTGGATGATTCTGGACCCGCTGATCCACTATGGTTATTTGTCGCCGGACATTTCGCCGCTGCTGGCGTATGGCGCGGTCGGGTTCTCGGCCATGGTGGCGATTTTTGTCATCATCGCGGCGTGCAATGCGACGAATCTGCTGGACGGCCTCGATGGGCTGTGCTCGGGCGTAACCGGGGTGATGTCCATTGGTTATCTGGTGCTGGCGGTGTACCTGGCGGCGCAGATTATGCCGTTCGCCGGCGGGTCACCGGTGGATCCGACGCGGATTACCCTGTCGTTGGCGCTGCTGGGGGCGGTGCTGGGGTTTCTGCCGTTTAACTTCAATCCCGCATCGATCTTTATGGGGGACACGGGGTCGATGTTTTTGGGGTACATCTGCGGGACGATGATCCTGCTGTTCGGACAAAATGGCACGATTCGATGGTTTTTGTCGGCGATCATCATGTTTGGGTTGCCGATGATGGATACTCTTTTGGCGATCGTGCGGCGGAAATTGAACGGGAAACCGATCTTTTCGCCCGATTCGAACCACTTTCACCACTTCCTGGTGCGCCGTGGGCTGACGGTCCGCCGCGCGGTGTTGCTGTCGTATGTGGTGGCGGGGGTGTTTGTGTCGTTCGGGCTGGTGATCGTGATCGTTCCGACCCGTTTGGCGGTGGGGATTTACCTGGTGCTGTTCGGGTGGATCGTGGTGGCGGCGTTCAAGATGGGGATGATTTTTCAGACGCCGGCCAAGGCGACGAATCAGACTTTAAATCCGCTGGTGGTAAGCGATTACAAGACGCCCCAGCCATTGACATCGCCCCCTACGGAGGCTCCGCCGGAGAAGCCGCTGGGGCCATCCTCTACCATTCCGGGCGGAATTTGATTGGGACCCGCGCTGCGGTGCCTTTCCCAGACCCCCATATCTTGCGGGTCGGCTCATCCGACTTCACTATTCGCTTCTGTGTATTTGTGCTATAAAAAGAGATTCCGTCATGGGTTGTAAATGGGTCTAGGGCGGGGCAGAGGGGGCGATGGGGGTCCGCTATTGCATTGGCCGCGCCGCCTATGGTAGGCTCACCGCCCTATGGCTACCACCTTGAAGTCGAAGCGTCGGACCCCCGGGTCCAAGGTCAAGACCAAGTCCACGAAGGCGGGTGTGAAACACCCGACTGCGGGCGCGAGGCGCGGGACTGCCGCACCGCCGCGCACGGTGGTGTCGGTAAGTGCGGCGGCGGTGCCCATAGATCCCCACCCACAATACACCAAGGCCGTGAACTTTCTCATGTCGCATACGGACTATGAGAAGATGCGGGTGGTGCGTTACAACACCACGACGTTCAGTCTGGACCGGATGCGGACGCTGCTGAAGCATCTGGGAAATCCGCACACGAAGTTCAAGACGGCGCATATTGCGGGGACCAAGGGGAAGGGTTCCACATGTCACATGCTGGCGAGCATGCTGCAGGCGGGGGGGCTCAAGACGGGCCTGTACACCTCGCCGCACATTCTGGACATGCGCGAGCGGATTCGCATCAACGGGGAGATGGTTCCACAGGAGGACCTGGTGGACCTGGTGAAGCGGGTGGAGCCCGTGTTGAAGAAGATGGCCGCGGATCGGCCGACATTCTTCGAGATTTTCACGGCGATGAGCTTCTGCTACTTCGCGGATCAGAAGGTGGATCTGGCGGTGATTGAGACGGGGATGGGCGGGCGTCTGGATTCGACGAACGTGATCTCGCCGGAGGTTTGTGCGATCACGAGCATTTCGAAGGACCACATGTCGGTGCTGGGGAACACGACGACGAAGATTGCGGAGGAGAAGGCGGGGATTTTCAAGAAGGACGTGCCGGCGGTGACGTGCATTCAGGATGCGGACGTCATGGAGGTGCTCAAGCGGGTGGCGGTGGCGGCGAAGGCGCCGCTGCAGGTGGTGGGGCAGGACATTGAATTTTCGTACCGCTTTGAGATCACGCGGCCGATTGGTCCGCACATGCGGGTGTGCCTGTCGACGGAAACCAGCCGGTTTGAACATCTGGCGGTGCCGTTGATGGGGGAGCATCAGGCTGTGAATTGCGGGCTGGCGCTGGCGATGCTGGACAAACTGAAGGGTCGCGGCCTGGCGTTCGATGATTCGAAGGCGTTGGAGGGGCTGGCGAAGGTGAAGATACCGGGGCGGCTGGAGGTGGTTTCGCGGAATCCGCATTTGATCATCGACGGGGCGCACAATGCGGCGTCGGTGCATGCGTTGTTTCGCGGGATTGGGCAGCACATTCCGTACGATTCGATGGTGGTGATCTTCGGCTGCAACTGCGACAAAGACATCGACGGGATGCTGGAGCAGATTTCGCTGGGGGCGGACAAGGTGATTTTCACGCGGTCGAAGAACAACCCGAAGGCGGCGGATCCGCAGGAGCTATCGAACCTGTACACGGAGCGTTACGGGAAGATGGCGCAGGTGGCGGAATCGTTCGCGCGGGCGATGGAAGTGGCGGAGCGGGCGATCACGCGCGAGGATCTGGTGACGGTGACGGGGTCGTTTTACCTGGTGGGAGAGGCGAAGCAGTTCTTCCTCGATCGGGATGCGGCGAAGAAGAACTGAGGGTCGGGGGCGGTCTCGAGGGTGGAGACAGCGCGCATCGATATCAGCGAGTGCTAACGAGGAGCCTGCGATGATGCGCGCAAGGCGGATCCATGTGGCGGCCCTGGCGGGCTCGCTTTTCTATTGGCTGATCGCCCTGGTGGAGCGCAGCCTGACCTTCTGGCACCCCTCCTATCGCCGGCAGAACTGAAGAACGATATTCATGCAAGCAACAGGGAGAAAAATGATGAGAAAATTCCTCGGCGCGGCCGTGGTGGCCGCGGCATTGGCCGTCTCGAGCCTGGGCGCGGAGGCGGCGGACAAGCTGGTGCTGCAGCTGAAATGGGTGACCCAGGCGCAGTTCGCCGGCTATTACGTCGCCAAGGACAAGGGCTTCTATCGCGATGTCGGGCTCGACGTCGTGATCAGGCCGGGCGGGCCGGACATCAATCCCAGCCAGGTGATTGCCGGCGGCGGCTCCGATGTGGTGGTGGACTGGATGCCGTCGGCGCTGGCGACCCGCGAGAAGGGCGTGCCGC
>CALCHA010000607.1 GCA_937901265.1 uncultured Phycisphaerales bacterium | reverse complement strand
TCATGATGCCGATCGGGGACATGAAGCCGACGTTACCGGGAGCGGAGCGCAGGCGTACCGCGGTGAGCATTGTGCACTACACCACGGCGGAGATGCTGGAATCGTGCGTGGGGTCGCTGTTGAGCGGGGGCTATGGAGAGGCCGAGGTGGATGGCGGGCTTGATGAGATCGTGATCGTGGACAATGCGTCGCGGCCGGAGGAGGCGGAGCGGGTGCGGGCGCTGGGCGAGCAGGGGCCGGGTGGGCGCGGTGCGGCACGGGTGACGGTCATTGAGAGCGGGGGCAATCTGGGATTTGCGGGAGCGAATAATGTCGGCATCGCGTATGTGCGACAGACCGGCGGGGCGAGCTATTACGTGCTGTTGAATCCGGACACGGTGGTGCGGCGGGGGGCGTTGGCGCGGCTGCGGGAATTTCTGGAAGAGCATGAAGAGGCGGGACTGGTAGGTCCGCGGCTGGAATATCCCGATGGGCGGCCGCAGCTTTCGGCGTTCGGCGATCCGACGCCGGTATCGGAGCTGGTGCGCGGTGCGAACATCGGGCCCTTGTCGCGGCTGCTGAAAAGGTGGGAGGTGTACGGCGAAATTCGCGATGAGCCGCACCGGGCGGGGTGGCTGGCGGGGGCGTGCGTGATGATGCGGGAAGCGGTGGTGGAGCGTACGGGGCTGCTGGATGCGGGCTTCTTCATGTACTTCGAGGAGGTGGATTTTTTCCGGCGTGCGCGGCGGGCGGGCTTTGAGGCGTGGTATTTGCCTGAGGCGCACGTGGTGCATCTGGTGGGGCAGGCCTCGGGGGTGACCACGCGCTGGGAGGGCAAACGTTTGCCGAGCTACTGGTTTGAGTCGCGGCACCGGTATTTCCGGAAGCATTTCGGGTATCTGGGCATGGTGGCGGCGGATGGGTTGTGGCTGGCGGGGCATGCGCTGATGTGGGTGCGGAAATGCCTGACGGGGGTTTCGCATTCGGCGGTGGCGCGTGGGGAGACGCGGGACTTGCTGCGTCATGGCGTCAGGGCGGCGCTGCACCCGGCGAGGGCGCACGAGGCGGTGGAAGGAGTGCGGCCATGAGCGATACGGTGGTCGGTGTTTCGCCGGAAGCGGGGGCGGAGCGGATGGCGCGCGGTGTGGCGCGGCCATCGCTTTGGGCGCTGGTGCGCGAGGATTACGCGGCGCATGGGCGTGACTGGACCAAGCCGGGCTTTCGGGCGATCGCGGTGTATCGGTTTGGGGTGTGGCGGATGGGGGTGCGGCCGAAGCTGCTGCGAGCGCCGCTGTCGCTGCTGTACCGTGCGCTGTTTCGGCGGGTGCGGAATCGTTATGGGATCGAGCTGCCGTACTCGGCTGTCGTGGGGCGGCGGGTTGTTATCGAGCATCAGTCGGGGATCGTGGTGCATGGCAGCGCGGTGATCGGGGATGCGTGCATTTTGCGGCAGGGGGTGACGCTGGGAAACCGGACGATGGATCGGCCGTTTGACGCGCCGGTGCTGGGGCGCGGGGTGAACGTGGGAGCAGGGGCGACGATACTCGGGGCGGTGCGCGTGGGGGACGGGGCGGCGATCGGGGCCAACGCGGTGGTGCTGTGCGATGTGCCCGCGGGAGCGACGGCGGTGGGGGTTCCGGCACGCATCGTCGAGCGGTCGGGAGCGGGAAGTGAGGGCGCGAGGTAGGGGTTGTGAGGGATGGGCGGTCTGCAGGTTGTTGGTGTGGTGACGGGTGGGGGAAAAAAGGGGGGGGTCTCGGAGGCCGCGGGGAGGAAAAATCTGTGGACAGCGAAGGGTGTCTCGGGCGATAAGTGGGAGGTGCTTCTTGAGTTGCATGGATGTGCCAACGGGTTGTCGAAATGGCGCGAGCTTTTGTGATTGACACCCACGGACGGCACTCGTATCTTCGGCTCTTCAACGAGCGAGCCGGGTGCGAGGCTCCGGCAGCTTGAGGACGAGGGACGGTTGAACCGTCCACCATCTGGCCCGCGGCAAATCGGCCGCAGTTGTGCTACTTGAAACTGAACCCACGCCGAAGAGACGTGCATTCGGTCGGCAGCAGGACGCTTCCACGAATCATTCCGGCGGACTTCCCCCCAGGGCGGCCAAGCGCTGCGGCCCGCGCCCATTTTGCGCGGTCACCTGAGGCTCTCGGAGAGGATATGGCCACTTTCGATGTCAGCGCCCATGCTCAGGCAGTATGGAAGGAAGTGCTGGAATACATCGCCAAGCTGCACTCCTCCTGGGTGCGGCAGTGGTTCGGGGAGCTCACCCCGGTCGAGCTCGCGGGCGGGATGCTCACGGTGCGGACGGCGACGGTGATCCAGCAGCAGTATTTGATGGGCAAGTGCCGGGACGTCTTTACGGAAGCGGCGCAGGCGGTCACGGGGAACCTGGTGACGGTGAACTTCGTCACGGGGATGAACGCCGGGGGCGGATTGGCCCGACTGGGGGAGGCGTACGACGATGTCATTTTGTCGCCGGACTATGTGTTTGAAAATTTTGTGACCGGGCCCTGCAATCGCCTGGCGGGGGCGGCGTGCAGCGCGGTGGCCGAGAAGCCGGGGCGGGCCTACAACCCGCTGTTCATCCATGGCGGATGTGGTCTGGGCAAGACCCACCTCCTGCAGGCGACCTGTCAGGAAATCCTGCGGCGTGTGCCCGAGGCGCGCATTCTCTACCTGTCCTGCGATACGTTCATCAACCATTTTATGGACTGCGTGGCGACCGGGGACATGAACGAGTTTCGCTACCGCTATCGCCATGTGGACGTGCTGGTGATCGACGACATCCACTTCCTCACGCGGCGGGATCGCACGCAGGAGGAATTTTTCCACACCTTCAACACGCTGTTTCAGGGCAACAAACAGATCATCTTGTCGTCGGACGCACCGCCCAACGAAATCCCGGATCTGGAAGACCGGCTGGTGTCACGGTTCAACTCAGGCCTGGTGGCGCGGGTCGATCGGCCCTGCTATGAGACGCGGATTGCGATCGTGAGCAAAAAGGCGCGGCTGCGCGGGATCACGCTGCCCGACGAGGTGGTCGCCTACATTGCCCGCCGGGTGGAATCGAACACGCGCGAACTGGAGGGGGCGATCACCAAGATTCAGGGCTACGCGATGCTCAATGGGGGGACCTATGACATGGACGTGGCGCGGGCGGCGCTGGGGGACGTTATTCCGCCCAGCGAACGGATCGTGT
>CALCHA010000606.1 GCA_937901265.1 uncultured Phycisphaerales bacterium | reverse complement strand
GTCGGCGGCGAACGGGGCGGCGGCGGCCTCGGTGGTCGATCCGGACGGCAGCGGCGAGGCCCCGGCGATGGCGGTAAAAAAGGCGCTGCGCGATGCGGGCGTGGGGGCGGAGGCGGTGGACTTTGTGATCCCCTCGAGTTATTCGATTCCCGCGTGGGACCGTGCGGATGCGGCGGCCCTGGATCTGGCGTTCGGCGGGAAGATTCCCCCCGTCGTGCCGGCGCGGGCGGGCATTGGTGATTGCGGAGCGGGGTCGCAGGCGCTCGACATGGTGGCGGCGATTCTGGCGTTGAAGCACCAGACGCTCCCCGGGGGGGCGTTGATCGAGTCACCGATCGCGGGCCTGCGGATCCCGACCGAGACGGTGCAAAAACCGCTGAACTACGGCGTGGTCCTGATGGCAGCGATGGGTGGCCAGAACTCGGCGATCCTTTTAAAAACGTACAAGCCCTGAACTTCTGAGGTAGCGAGAAACAGCATGCGTAAACGCATTGTCATTACGGGCATCGGCTGGGTCACTCCGTTGGGCCACGAGATTGAGGGGGTGTGGCGGCGTCTGCTGGGGGCGGAATCGGGAATCGCCGCGACGACGCTGTTTGATGCGCGGAAGTTCCCGACGACCTTTTCCGCGGAGGTGAAGGATTACGACTTTGAGCGCGTGATCGGGGCGAGCTATCCGAAGCATCGGCATGCGGGGCAGAACACGCGGCTGGCGCTGGGGGCGGCGCAGGCGGCGTGGCGCGGGGCGGGCCTCGACGCCGCGCACCTGGATCCTTATATGGTCGGCACCTACACCGGGGCGGGCGATGGGGGGCTGGATTTTGAAAACTTCACCACGACGGCGCTCAAGGCGATGCCCGAAGGGGCGACGACGGTGGACGCCACCATCTGGGGGCGGGTGGCGCTGCAGCGATTTAATGCGATGTGCGAGATCGAGCAGGAACCGTCGATGACGATTTCGCACCTGTCGATGGAATTCAACGCGCGCGGGCCCAGCATGAACTGCCTGACGGCCTGCGCGGCCTCGACCCAGGCGATCGGGGAGGCCACGGAGATCATTCGTCGCGGCGATGCGGACGTCATGATTTCCGGCGGGGCGCACTCGATGATCCATCCCTTCGGGGTGACCGGGTTCAATCGGCTGACGGCGCTGTCGACGCTGAACGAGAACCCGCGGCAGGCCTGCCGCCCCTTCGATGCCACGCGCGGCGGTTTCGTGCTGGGCGAGGGTGCCGGGATCGTGATCCTGGAATCGCTGGAGCATGCGCTGGCGCGCGGGGCACGGGACAAGATCCTGGCGGAAATCGTGGGGTATGGTTCGTCGTGCGATGCGTTTGCGGTGACGGACCAGCATCCGGAAGGCCGCGGGGCGGTGGTGGCGATTCGCGAGGCGCTCAAGGATGCCGGGATGACGCCGGGGGATATTGACTATATCAACGCGCACGGGACGGGGACGAAGGAGAATGATTCGACGGAGACGCTGGCGGTCAAGGCGGTGTTTGGCGAGCACGCGAAGAAGGTGCCGATGTCCTCGATCAAGAGCATGATGGGCCATCTGATCGCCGCGGCGGGCGCGGTGGAGCTGATCACCTGCGTGCTGGCGATGCGTGACAGCATGATCCCCCCCACCGCGAACTATCAACACCCGGACCCCGAATGCGACCTGGATTACGTGCCCAACGTGGCGCGGCCATGCAAGATTGATGTGGCGATGTCGAACAGCTTCGGCTTCGGCGGGCAGAATGACACGGTGATCGTGAAGCGCTTCGAAGGATAGGGTCGCTTCCGGGAGGGGTGGGCCAGGGCGCGGGCGGTATCGACCCTTAAGCCGATCGGTCCGCGGGGACCTGGGCGTCCCCTTCGATGCGCACCTTGAGCTCCGGCATGCCGACAACTTCGTAGGTGCCCGAGGCGATGGAAATTTTTTCCGCGGCGAAGGCATCAAGGATGTGGCGGCCGATGGCGTCTTTGACGTCGCGGATGGCGTGGTCCTGAACGATGAACCGCACCGTAAGCTCCACCCAGTTGTCGGTCAGGCGAACGTAGACGCGGGGGTGGAGGTCGGAGTTTCGTGTGGCATAGCGGCGGGCGAGTTCGGCAAGGTCGGCTTCGCTGAGAGCCTCGAGGGTCTGGGTGTTTTTCTGCGCGGCCTCCAGCAGGATGGCCTCCGCGCGGCGCCAGGGAGAGGTGTAGGAAACGGGAATGACCATTTCTTCCCACAAAAAGGGAAAATCGCGGGTGTAGTTGAACACGGGTTCATCGAAGACCTTGGCATTGGTCACGGTGACCAGCCGCCCGGAATACTGGCGGGCCCTGACCCACATGGCGGGGTCAGCGTTTTGAACAGCGGGGGGCTGGCCCATTTCCATGATGGTGGTCTGGAGAAAGCCCAGCGCCACGACGTCGCCGCGAACGCCCCCCATGGTGATCCGATCGCCGACGTTGAAGGTTTTTCCGCGCAGGATCAGCAGGTAGCCGGCAAAGGCGGTGACCACCCGCTGCAAAGCAAATGCGAGTCCCGCGGTGATGAGGCCCAGGAAGGTGGCGATGCGCGTGGGATCGTCGAACCAGATGGACAAGATGCCAATCACGAGGACGACGGCGGTGAAAAGGTGAATGCCCTGCCGCGTCCAGAAGCGGACCCGGACATTGCCCACGCCGCGGAGGAGCAGGTGCATCAGGCCGCGAAGGATGGCCGAGAAGACCCACATGCCGACGATGAGGAGGAGGGAGAAGAGGAGCTTGCGTCCATTCTCAGCATTGATGCCGACGAGCTTGACGTTGAAAATCTGCAGCGCGCCGTTGGGACCGACGAGTTCAACCGCTTTTGCGAGAGGCAGGCTCAGGGCCATCAAATTTCTCCTGAAAGAAAGCAGGGGAGCGATGCGTGCGGCAGAGAGCCCCGCACGGCGGCTTCAGGCGGGAGCGGGTGCGGCGGCCGCGTTCGCAGGAGCGGTTTCGGGCGCTTCGCCGCGGCGGGCGATGAGCAGCTCGACGAGCCCGTAGGACATCAGCCCGGCGGCGAGCAGGAGCATGAGGGGGCGAGCGGCGGGATAGGCGATCAGGGCGCGCAGGACATCGCCCATGCCGCCAGCCTGCTGGGGCTTGTTGTCGAAGGCGACGCGTGCGAGGGCGAAGGCGACGCCGATGAACAGGGCACCGCGGGCGGCGATGCCGAAGCGCCAGAGAGATCGGACCAAAAGGCGGGCACCGGGGAGTTCCTGCCGGGAGGAGCCCAGCGCGGCGCGCCATTCTTCGAAGCCTCCAAAACCGGCAATGCCCAAGGCAATGAGGAGCAGGGCGATGCGTCCGCCGGGCCAGGAGAAGAGCCATTCGACCCAGTCGCGGGTTTGGTGCGGGTTGCCCCCGGTGCGGTAGAGGGCGAGGGTAAAGGCGAAAAGAGCGAGGCTGGCGTACGTTGCGAGGAGAAATAGGTGCAGGGTGCGCTCGCCCCAGATTTTCCACGGGGAGCCATGGGGGGTGAACAGGGCGAAGAGGTGGGCGACGGCGAAGGAGAGAAAGCCCACCGCGAGCAGGAAAACGACGATGCGGCCGGCGGGATAAGCGAGGAGGGCAACGAGCGTGCCCTTGGGCCCGCGGGCTCTCTGCAGGTGGGCGGCGGCGAGGAGAGTGATGAGGCCCAGCAGGGCGTACAGGATTCCGCGCGCGGCAATGCCGACGCGCGTCAGCCCATGAGCGGCACGGCGGGCGGCGGGGCTGGTGGCGGCGTTTTTCAGGGCGTCGGTCATGGCTCCTCCAGAGACCCCGTTCCCTCACGCCTGCTTGTCGCCCCTGCGTCCGGCGATCACTCTACCGCAATCGGCGCGCCCGGCGCCGCTCAGGCACCCATCTCGCAGAGTGCCGCACCCTTTCCTACAATGCTCCGCCGAGATCAGGAGAACCCATGCCCCGCCCCCGTACGATTGCCATTGGCGACATTCATGGCTGCCTGGCACCGCTCGATGCGCTGCTGGGCTTCCTCAAGCCCGTCCCCGAGGATCACCTGATTTTCCTGGGCGATTATATCGACCGGGGGCCGTCGTCGAAGGGGGTAATCCAGCGGCTGATCGAGCTGCGGGGGGTGCTGGACGTGTCCTGCATCATGGGCAACCACGAGGAAATGATGCTCAACGCCCGAACGCTCGCCGACACCCGGCGGGACTGGCTGCGCAACGGCGGGGACGCAGCGCTGCGCTCGTATGGGGGAGCGCGCGGGACGCTGGCGGATGTGCCCCCGCGCCATTGGCAGTTTCTGGAAAATGACCTTGTGGCCTATGTGGAGACGGACACACACCTGTTCGTGCATGCCTCGGTCCATCCCGACGCCCCGATGCACGAGCAGCCGCCCTATATGCTGCGCTGGGAGCGCTTCGACCATGTGACCCGGCGGCACAAGTCGCGGAAGACCCTCGTGTGCGGCCACACGCCCCAGCCCGAGGGGCGGCCGGGCAACAAGGGCTTCGCGGA
>CALCHA010000605.1 GCA_937901265.1 uncultured Phycisphaerales bacterium | reverse complement strand
GCGAGACGCTACAGTTGGGCGATGATCGCCGGCGTGCAGTCGATCAGCGAAAGCGTGCCGCTGATCGGCAGGGAGAGGATAAAGTCTTCCTCCGACAACTTTTCGCGTGCATACGCATTGAGCCGCTCGCGGAACGTATCCAGGTTCGCCAGCGGCAGTTTCCCGCCCCCCGCCATCGCGTGCCCGCCGCCGGAGATCAGGAGGTCGCGCACGGCATCAATGGCGAGGTGCAGCTCGAAGCTGGGAATGGATCGCGCTGAGCCGTGCAGGAGCCCTTCCCCGTCCGGCTGCGACAGCACAAACGCCGGCCGATGAAAGCGGTCCACCAGGCGCGACGCGACAATGCCAACCACCCCCGCGTGAAACGAAGGATGCGCGGCCACCAGCACCATATCCTCACGGTCGATGGCCGACTTTCTCTTTTCGATTTGCTCCCGCGCAGTGTCCGCCATCTTGCGCTCCGTCGCCTGCCGGTCGCGGTTCTGTTCCTCCAGGTACGCCGCAAGTTCTTCCGCCCGCTGCCCGGTCGCCGTGGTGAGCAGCTCCACCGCTTCCCGCGCGTGGCCCATGCGCCCGGCGGCGTTGAGCCGCGGAGCCAGCGAAAACCCCACGGCAGTGCAGTCCAGCGCCCGTTCCGAGTCGCCCCCAAACCCCGCCGCCGCAATCAACGCTCGCAGCCCCGGGTTCGTGCTGCGTGCCAGCTGCGTCAGGCCATACTTCACCAGAATCCGATTTTCGCCGACCAGCGGCACCACGTCCGCGATTGTTCCCAGCTCCACGAGCGCCGCAAACGCCAGCAGCAAGCCCCGGTACGTCTCGTTCACCCGCTCCGTGTTGCACAGTTTCTGCGCGATCGCCCACGCCAGCTTGAACGCGACGCCCGCACCGCAAAGATCTGGATTGGGGTACACCGTCGCACTGCCGGGCAACCGCGGATGGACGATGATCGCCGGCGGAAGCTCCCCGCTGCTGGGAAACTCGTGATGATCGGAGACGATCACATCGACGTGGTGCGCCCGCGCGTAGGTGATCGGTTCGATCGCCGAGCAGCCGCAGTCGATGGTCACCAGCAGCTGCGTCCCCGCGTCGATCAGCGTCCTGACGGCCTCGGTGTTGAGACCATAGCCCTCATCGACACGGTGCGGAATGTAGCTGTCCACGTTGGCCCGTGCCGCCTTGAGCGTATGCCACAGCATCGCCGTGCCCGTGATCCCGTCGACATCGTAGTCGCCATAAAGCGTGATCTTCTCCCCGTTGCGCACGGCCCCGGCGATGCGCTCCGTGGCGGCGTCCATGTGGGGCAGCAGGCTCGGCGCATGCAGATTCTTAAATTTCGGATCGAGAAAATCCGCTGCCGCCGCCGCATCCGCAAGACCCCGCTGCACCAGCAGCTCCCCCAGCAATGGCGGAATCCGCAGCGCCCGGGCAAGGGCACCGGCGGCCACGGGATCTCCCGGGGCAACCACCCAGCGCTTGCGTTTGTAAGAAGTGGCTGACGTGCAGATCATCCCTGACCCCGTGGTGCGAACAGCACGTCATTGTACCCGCACCGTCGCGCTATGGAGAGCTCGCACCCCCGCCATTTTCAGCTTTCCCGCTCCTCAATACCCATGTTCGCCCGGCAACTCATCGGGCACGCCGGAGTCCTCATCCGCTTCGTCAAAGGTCGAGGAGACCTGCTGCGCAAACCCCGCGTTCACGCCGCCGCCCGCGTGCCCTCCTGTCGAACCCGCCGATCCGTCGCCGCCCGGCACCGAACGTCCGCCATCCGCCGCCTTCATCTCCTCCCACTCCTCCTTCGTGACCACCACCTCCGACGCCATCGACCCCTTGTAGGCCCCCACAATTCCTGTCCGCCGCATCTGGTCGATCAACCGGCTGGCCCGTGAATACCCAATGTTCAGCCGCCGCTGCACGAGCGACACGCTTCCCCGCCCGCTCTCGATCATGATGTCCACCGCCTCGTTGTACAGCGGGTCCTTCTCCTCGCCCTCCGCCAGCCCCTGTGCCTGCCCCAGCTGCATCAGCTCCGGGTGGAACTCCGGCTGCGCGATCTCCTTCAGGAACTTGCACACGTTGCGGATTTCCTTGTCATCCACGAACGCCGCCTGCGCCCGCACCATGCCCCCGCCCGTCGGCTTGAGCATCAGCATATCCCCCTGCCCCAGCAGCAACTCGCCCCCCGACTGATCCAGCATGATCCGCGAGTCCAGCCGCGAACGCACCTGGAAACACACCCGCCCCGGCATGTTCGATTTGATCAGCCCCGTCACCACCTGCGCCTCCGGCCGCTGCGTCGCAAGAATCAGGTGAATCCCCACCGCACGCGCCTTCTGCGCGATGCGCACGATATGCCCCTCCACTTCCTTGCTCGTCATCATCAGATCCGCCAGCTCGTCGATGATGATCACGATGTAAGGCATGTGAAACTGCAGCTTCGCCTTGTCGTCGTCCGTCGTCGCGTTGAACCGCTCAATGATCTCTTCGCGCGTCAGCTTGTTGTAATCCTTGATGTGCCGGACGCTCGCTTCCGACATCGTTTCATACCGCTCATCCATCTTCTGCGTGGCCCACTCCAGGATGGATTCCGCCTTGCTCATGTCGTCGATGATCGGCGCCATCAGGTGCGGAATCGCCTTGTAATCCTGCATTTCCACCATCTTGGGATCCACCATGATCAGCTTCACGTGGTCCGGCCGCTGCGTCAGCAGCAGCGTCATGATGATCGAATTGATGCACACCGATTTGCCCGAGCCCGTCGTCCCCGCGATCAGCATGTGCGGAATTTTCGCCAGATCTTCGACCAGCGGATTGCCCGACGCGTCCTTCCCCAGACACATCGGCAGCGCCATCTTCATGATCCGGTCGTCCGCGATCTGGAACAGCTCCTTGAGCCGCACGCGCTCGCGGTCCAGGTTCGGCACCTCAATGCCCATCGTCGATTTGCCCGGAATGTTGTCGATGATCCGCACCGGCGGGCTCTTGAGCGCCCGCGCAATGTCCTTCGCCAGCGCCGCCACATGCGACGACTTCACCCCCGGTGCCAGCGCCACCTCAAACAGCGTCACCACCGGCCCCGTGTCGATCGCTTCCACCTTGCCGTCGATGTTGTACGATTCCAGCGTCGCTTCCAGAATCTTCGCCTTCTCACGCACCCGCTGCTCATGCCCCGCCGAATCAATCGGTTCCGCCTCGTCCAGCAAATCCAGCGTCGGCAGGCGGTAGTTCCCCAGATCCTGCGGCTTGTTGGTCGGGGGGGTCTTGGCCAGCGCCTTCGCTGCCATCGGCTTGCGCACCACCGGCTCGGTGGGGGGGGCCTTCACCGGCAGTACCGATTCGGCAACTTCGCCAACGTCGCTGGCATCGCCAACCACCGGCGTCGCCTGCACCTTCGTCGGCTCGCGCGTCTTGCGCCCCGCCAGCCCCTCTTCGCCCGGTGCCTCCGGCGCGTTCATCAAATCGCCCAGCGTCCCCGCCCCATTCTCTCCCTCAGCCTTTTCCGCGGCATCCTTCTTCTTGCGAGCGTTCACCTTCGGCTCCGACTTCTCCGCCTTCGGAGAAAGCACCCGTGCCTTCGGCGACCAGCTCAATATGCCCCGTATCCCGCCCGCCGCCCCGGCCGCTGCTCCCGCCGCCACGCCCGCCAGTTGCTCCGTCGGCAGCCGCTTGCCCAGCCACATCAGCCGCGCCGGCAACGCCAGCACAAACTCATCCGCCGCCAGCAGCGCTCCCACCACAAACCCGAACGCCAGAAACAGCCACGCCATCACCCCGAACTTCAGCGCCAAAAACGTTCCCAGCGCGATCCCCAGCATGCCCCCGGCACCCTCGCCAAAAGGCCCCGCGCCGCCCACCAGGTTAAACAGCGTTGAAAAGCAGGCCATCAGCATCGCCGTGCCGATGATGCGCAGCGGAAGCTGCGTGACTTCATCCCCCTTCGACCAGATCACCATTCCGATGCCCAGCAGCACAATCCCGACAAAAATTCCGGGCCCAATCCGCTGCATCGACAGGTACGCGATGTGCGCCCCCACGCTGCCGCACCAGTTGTGCACGTGCCCGCCGCCATAGCTCACCAGCATGTGCGAGGGGGGATCGAACGGCGAAAAGGAAACGCAGGAGAGGGTGAACAGGACAAAAAGTACCCACGCAAACATCATCAGGATGATGCGCGCGATCACCGGCTTGTTCGACTTGCTGTCTTTGCGTGCTGCCATGCTGCTCCTAAGACTCCATTCGCCCCACCCCCATCTTACGACTCATGCCCCCGTGCTCCCAAACCCGCCGCCGCCACGGTCCGTTTCGGGCAACGTCTCCACTTCACTCCAGATCGCCTTTTCCACTTTCGCGACGACCATCTGGGCGATTCGCATCCCGCGCGTGATGGCGATCGGCTCCCTGCCCAGGTTGATCAGGAGGACCTTGACCTCCCCGCGATAGTCCGCGTCGATCGTGCCCGGCGCATTGGGCATCGACAGCCCAACCTTCAACGCCATCCCCGACCGCGGACGCACCTGCGCTTCATACCCCTCCGGCAGCGCCATCGCAAACCCGCAGGGGCAGGCGACCCGATCCATCGGCTGCAGCTCCAGCGGCTGATCCTCCGGCACCGCGGCCAGCAGGTCCATGCCCGCCGCATGCGCCGTCTGATACGCTGGCAACGAGAGCCCGCGCCCATGCGCCAGCCAGGTCACCTGAATGTTTATCGGCACTGCCATGCAAAATCCTCCAGTCACGCGGCGAGGGCTGCCCGGAATTCCCGAACAACCCCCGATTCCTGCACCCGCGGTCACCAATCCAACGTCCCCAGCCACGACTTCTTCAATGCACCCACCTCCTCATTCATCAACGCCCCACCCTGCAGCCCACGTATCGCCAGCCGCTGCCCCTCGGTCGTGCGGCCCAGAACGCCAAACGGAATTGCCGCCCCTTTCAGCAGCCGCGCCACCGCGTCAAACCGATCCGCCTCCACCTCCAGCAGATACCGCGAGGCCGACTCCGAAAACAGCACCGTCGCATCCTCCGTGACATCGCTCCCGATCGGTGCCCCCGCGAGATCGATCTCCGCCCCCAGCCCCCCCGCAAACAGCATCTCCGCCAGCGCCACCGCCAGCCCCCCCTCCGAACAATCATGCGCCGCCGCCACGTGGCCCTGCGCGATCAGCGCCGCCACCCCCTTCGCC
>CALCHA010000604.1 GCA_937901265.1 uncultured Phycisphaerales bacterium | reverse complement strand
CATCGCGTCGATATCTTGAATGCAGCCCGCCGCCGGCTTTTCACACAGCACCGGTCGCCCCGCCGCCAGCGCTTCCTCGGTGTAAGCCCGGTGCAGGTCGATGGGCACCGGCAGCCACAGCGAATGGACGCACTCGAGCAGCTCGCGATAGCTGCCGCAGATTTTCACACCCTGCGCCCGGAGCTTCCCCACGAACTCCCCATGCTGATCCGCCGCGGGATCATACGCCGCGGCCAGGCGCAACGGCTTGCTCTCATCCGCCATCCGCTCCAGCAGGTAGCGGCCCACATAGGCCCCGTAACCCCCCAGCCCGACCAATCCAAACGGCGCGCCGCGCATCAGACGATTCCTCTCATATCGTGGAAGGCCTCACAAGACCCCCGCACCTTTCAGTAAGCCCCGCGAATGTGCGACTTCACTTCCGCGTCGTACCACTCCGCCAGCCGCGCATGCATCGCCGCCGGCAGTGGTGCCAGATCGCTCGGCCGCGCGTTGCTTTGCGCTTGCGCCACCCGGCTCGCCCCGGGAATCACCGTCGTCACCGCGTCAAAATCCAGAATCCACCGCACCGCGAATTCCGCCATCGCCATCTCCCGCGGCACCAGCGGCTTGAGCTGATCCGCCAGCGCCACCCCCAGCTCAAAGGGCAACCCCGCAAAGGTCTCCCCCACGTTGAATTTTTCCCCATCCTTGTTGTAGTGCCGATGATCGTTCACCGCGAACGTCGTCGCCTTGCTGAACTTCCCCGCCAAGAGCCCGCTGGCCAGCGGCAGGCGCACAATGATCGCCACGCCCTTCTCCCGCGCCCTGGCAAGAAGCTCGGCGATCGGCTTCTGGCGGAACACGTTGAAGATGATCTGCAGGGAGTCGCAGCCCTCCTGCTCCAGGCACACGTGTGCCTCCTCCATCGATTCCACGCTTGCCCCGAAATGCCGAATCAGTCCCTCTCCCTTGATCTTCCGCAGCCAGTCAAAGACCTTGCCCGCCTGCATGTGCCGCATTGGGATGCAGTGCAGCTGCGTCAGGTCCAGCTGCTCCCGCCCAAGGCGTTCCATGGATTCCAGCGTCCAGGTACGCAGCGTGTCGTACGTGTACCCATCCGGATAGCCCTTCCGCCCCAGCTTCGTCGCCACAAAAATCCCATGCCCCTTGTCGGGAAGCGTCTGCAGGAACTTCCCGATGATCGTTTCCGACCGCCCGTCGCCATAAACGTCCGCCGTGTCCAGAAACGTCACCCCGGTATCGATGGCCGTTCGCAGAATATCCGTGGCGCTTTCCTCGGAGACCGATCCCCAGTCTGCCCCGAGCTGCCAGGTGCCCAGTCCCACTTCGGAAACCGGCGATCCCAGCCGTAGGGCGGTGCGATAGCGCATCTCAATTCTCCGCATGAACAAGCCGTGAACCCTCGGAGCCCGTCACTCTATCCGGATCGCCTTGCGAAGCAACTGCCACGGGATGCATCGCGCGAAGCTCGACGGGATTTCCCCGCGAACCTGCAAATATCGCCCGCGGGTGCTAAGATACGGGACGCATTATTCTCGTGTTCTATTTCTGGACCACTCTCCATGCCGCAGATTTCCATGACGCCTCAGCAGATAGTTTCGGAGTTGGACAAGCACATCGTGGGGCAGGCCGCGGGAAAGCGGGCGGTCGCGATTGCGGTGCGCAATCGCTGGCGGCGGCAGCAGCTTCCGCACGTGCTCGCGCAGGCGGTCATCCCCAAGAACATCCTCATGATCGGACCGACAGGCGTGGGCAAAACCGAAATCGCCCGCCGTCTTGCATCCCTGACCGGCGCCCCCTTCATCAAGGTCGAAGCCACCAAGTACACCGAAGTCGGCTACGTCGGCCGCGATGTGGAAAGCATGGTCCGCGACCTCGTGGAGATCGCCATCCGCATGGTGCAGCAGGAGCAGTCCGCCACCCTCCGCGAAAAGGCCGAAGCCGCCGCCGAGGAACGCATCATCGACCTGCTGCTTCCCCTGGAAGATCAGGGATACTCCAGCGACCCCGAGGCGGAAGAACGCAAAAAGCGTTCGCGGGAAAAAATCCGCAGCGGCCTCAAATCCGGCGTCTTTGATCAGGCCACCGTCGACATCACCATGCAGGAAAAACCGCAGACCGGCAACATGCTCGGCATGATGGTGATGGACCAGTTGGATGCCATGGGCGGCGGGGGTCTCTCGGAAATGTTCGAGCGCCTCATGCCCGGAAAATCCATCCGCCGTAAAATGCGCGTCACCGAGGCCCGTGAATTCCTCCTCTCGCAGGAAGCCGACAAGCTCATCGACCGCGAATCCGTCGTGGCCCAGGCCATCGAACGCTGTGAAAATTCGGGGATGATCTTTATTGACGAAATCGACAAAATCGCCGGTGCGGAAAGCAAGAGCGGCCCCGACGTCTCCCGCGGCGGTGTGCAGCGCGACCTGCTGCCCATCGTCGAGGGCTCCACCATCTCCACCAAGCACGGCCCGGTCAAAACCGACCACGTTCTCTTCATCGCCGCCGGCGCCTTCCACAACGCCAAGCCTTCGGACCTGATGCCCGAGCTGCAGGGCCGCTTCCCCATCCGCGTGGAGCTCTCCGACCTCACCAAGGAGGACTTCGTGCGCATCCTCACGGAGCCGGAAAACTCGCTCATGAAGCAGACCGTGGCGCTTCTCTCCACTGAGCAGGTGGAGGTGCAGTTCACCGAAGACGCCATCGATTCCATCGCCGAGTTCGCCTACAACGTGAACCGCAAGACGCAGAACATCGGCGCACGCCGCTTGAATTCGATCGTCGAGAAAGTCTGTGAGGAACTCAGCTTCACCGCCAGCGAACGTCGCGGCGAGAAGCACGTGATCAACGCCCGGATGGTCAAGGACCGCCTGACAAAAATCACCGCGGAAGATGACCGCTCGAAGTACCTTCTGTAACGCGGCCGTCTGCCCCGCCTTCGTTTTGCAAAGGGCTCCTTCATGCGCGCCGCCCTCTTCGACCTCGACGGCACCCTCATGGATTCCACGGCCGACATTGCATGGGCCGGCAACGAACTCATGCGCCGCCACGGCTACCCGGTCCACCCGCTTGACCGCTTCAGCCACTTCATCGGCGACGGCGTGGTCAACCTCGTGAAACGGATGTTGCCCGAGGGTGAGCGCCGCGACCAAGTCATCGTGCCGCTGGTGGAGGAATACAAAGCGCTCTACGCCGACCATTGGGCGGTGGAAAGTTTTGTGTTCGAGGGGATTCCCGCCATGCTCGCGGACCTGGCGGCGAAGGGGCTCAAGCTGGCGGTGCTGTCCAACAAGCCTCACGAATTCACGCTCCAGTGCGTCCACCATTTTCTGCACGGCACGCCTTTCGAGATCGTCATGGGTGCCGGCGGCAAGTTTCCCAACAAGCCCGATCCGGCCGCGGCGATGGACATCGCGCGGCAGATGGCCCTTTCGCCGGGCGAGTTCCTCTACCTCGGCGACACCGATACCGACATGCAGACCGCCACCCGCGCCGGCATGTTCGCGGTGGGCGTGCTCTGGGGGCTGCGCGGCCGCCCGGAGCTCGAAGCAAACGGGGCGAAGGCGATCGTCGCCCACCCGCGCGAAGTCGCCCCCCTGGTGAGCCGATGAAAATCGACGAACGCAATGGCTCGGTCTTCCTGCGCGTCAAGGTCGTCCCCAACGCCAGCCGCACCGCGGTGGCGGGCGTGCTCGGCGACGCGCTCAAAGTCACCGTTGCCCAGCCGCCCGAAGCGGGCAAAGCGAACCAGGCCGTCGCCCAGCTCCTCGCCCAGGCCCTCAATGTCCCCCAACGCGCCGTCCGCCTCGTTTCCGGCCCCAGCCACAGCCGCAAGACCTTTGAAATTGACGGCCTCACCGCGGCCCTCGCTCGTGAACGGCTCGCCCCCTTCGGAAGCACGACATGAACCCATCCCGCCGCCGGCTCGCCCTGCTCGCCCTCGCCCTGGCTGCGCTCTGCCCATTGACGGGCTGCGTCCCCCAGCGCGTCGTGTGGTCCCCCGATGGCTCGCGCGCCGCGGTCATCGGTTCCGATGGCCTGCATCTCTGCGATGCCGCCGGAAAGCTCGGACCGGCGATTCTCCCCGGCCAGGTGCAGCGCGTTGCCTGGCTGCCGGACGGAAAGCGCATCGTGGTCGTGCGCGCTGCCAGTTTCGCCACGTGGAACGACGCCGTGAAGATCGACCCCGGCGAAGCGGATTGCGTCGAAATTCTGGCCAAAGCTGGTCGCGCGAAGTTCGTTGCTTCCGGCGGCGATGTCGCGAGCTTTAATGACGGCAGCCCCTTCGGTCCCGGCGTGGCCCGTCTCGCCGCGATGTACCTGCGCGACACCGACGGCCCGGCCCTGCGTAAGGACCTCGGCGACCACTGGGAAAAGATTGCGGACCTGTCGTACGACGTCCCACTCTGCGAGCTCTACGACACCACCGGCGATGACGTCGGGAAGCCGCGGGTGCTGCTGGTCGGTCGGCCCGATTGGACGATGGAAGTGCGGCCGTCACCGGGCGGGCAGGCGGTGGCGATCACCCTGTGGAATGCCGATTCTGAGACGTCGATCATCGATGTCGCGGCGACCGACTTCGGGCCTGACGACGACAACCTGATCCTCGGCGAAGGGTGCGCGTATCCCGACTGGACGCCTGATGGCAAGTCGCTGCTTTTCATCAAAGTGCCGGGCCAGCAATGGAGCGGGCAGGAGCGGATGGGCCACAACGCGTTGCTGGCCAGCGTCGCGGGTTCGCGCGGAAAATCAGAGGCGGTGCGCTTCGGCACGCTGGTGCGGCAG
>CALCHA010000603.1 GCA_937901265.1 uncultured Phycisphaerales bacterium | reverse complement strand
ACGATTGAGCCCCGGCTCCTGCCGCCTCACGCCATGTAAAACACTTCCTCCAACCCCTCCGCAACCGGGGAGTTGTCCGCGTGGGTCTCCATGATGTCCGCCATGTACGCCCACCACTTCCTGACGATCGCCGTCCCCGGCAAGGCCGCCGCCGTGTTCCCCTCCGCCAGCTTCTGCACGGCAAACAGATACCCCGTGCGCCGATCCAGAAAGATCGCGTAATCCGCAATCCCCGCCGCCCGTAACTCCGCGGCCAGCTCCGGCCAGAGCGCATCATGGCGCTGCTTGTACTCGGCCTCACATCCGGGCTTCAATTTCATCACAAACGCATTCCGCTGCATCACGTCGACTCCTTTGGGCAGGGGGTATAGTCGCGAGATTCTCCCTTAAAGCCCGCAAAAATAAAAACAGCCGGCGCCATGCGCCGGCTGTTTCAAGGTTGCCCGTCAAATTCCCTTATCCGCCCAGCAGCTTGAGGACGCTCTGCGGCGTGGAATTCGCCTGCGACAGCACGCTCGTGCCGGCCTGAACCAGGATCTGGTTGCGGGTCAGGTTGCTGGTCTCCATGGCGAAATCGGTGTCCCGGATCGTCGATTCACTGGCGGTCACGTTCTCCATCGCGACCTGCAGCGAATTCATGTTGGTCTGCAGCGTGTTCTGCTGGAACGCTCCCAGACGTCCACGCAGCACCGACACCTGGTTGATGGCATCGTCGATGATTCGCGAGGCCTTGCCCGGGTTCTTCGTCAGGTTGGCGGAGCCCCCGGTGGTGACGTCGGTGAGGTAGCCATCGGTGGCACTTCCCAGGCGGCTTGCCGAGACCGAGTCGATGGCGATGCTCACCTGCTGGTTGGTCTGCACCTGCGGTCCAAGCTGGAAGGTGGCCCCGCCGCCGGTGATGGTGAAGGACTTGGTGCCGGTGCCGAAGGCGGCATCCACATTGAGGGAGAGCGTCAGGGCGGCGGTGTTCACGCTCAGGTTCAGGCCGTTGCCGATGGCCTGGGCACCATTCACGCTGGCCAGCACATCGCGCCCGATCGTCCGGTTCTGGGTCGCGCCGCTGTTGGTGACGGTATCGAAGGCGTTGGGATCTCCCAGCACGGTGACCGACACGAACTCCTTGGAGCCGTAGCCCAGCGTGGAGAAGGTGATCCCGCTGGAGGGGTTCGTGGCCGAGGTCATCGTCGCCGCGACGCCGGTCGAATCGCTCACGCGGTTGATGGCGAACGTGATCGCGGAGGCCTTGGTTCCGCTGATGAAGCTCATGGTTTGCACGCCCATCCGCCCGGCGATCTCCAGCGTCACCGAGGTGCTGACCGCGGACGCCTGGAACTTGAGGACGGCGGGTTGCGCCGATTGCAGGACGTTGACCACCACGGGCATCGTCGGATTGGTTCCGAATTGCGCCCCGAAGATGTGCACGTCATGCATGGCACTGGCGGTGACGCCGCTGGTCACATAGCCCAGCGATCCGTCGAGCAGCTTCAGGCCCGCGAAGCTGGTGGAGTTGCTGATGCGTGTGACCGAGGCGATCGCGGAGTCGACCTGCAACTGGTTGGCGTCGATCTCGTCCTGTGACAGGCCGCCGCTGTTGGCCGCCTGTACCACAAGACCTTTGATCGACACCAGCAGGTTGGAGACTTCGGAGAGCGCCCCATCGGCGGTGGCGATGACGTTGTTCGCCCGCGTGCCGTTGTCGATGGCGGTGGAGATGCCCTGGATCTCGCTCCGCAGGGTTTCGCTGGCGATGAGCCCGGAGGGATCATCAGCCCCGCTGTTGATGCGCATTCCGCTGGAGAGACGCTGCAGCGAGGTGCTCAGCGACTGCTGGCTTTTCGCCAGGTTGACGTTCGCCACGAGCGAGCCGACGTTGGTGTTGATGCGAGCCATGTCAATCCTCCCTGACTTTTCTGGCTTCGGGCAAGGTCTCGGCGGCATCCTCTGCCGCGGTGCGCTTCAGCGCGGTGGCCACGCCCGGTATGACGGACAATCTCTTAATGGCCGATCCGTCTCCGGCCTTGGCGTCCCGTGCGGAATCCATCCGCGCGGCACGTACTGCACAGTTACTGCGTCGGACCTGCCGGAGCACCTGCTCCGCCGGATCCGCCCGGCCCCTGGGGATTCGCCGGTTGCCGCGTGCTTTCGCCCGCCGCTTCCGACCCACCCGCGGGGGCCTCTCCCCGACTTTCACCCTTGGAGCTCTGCCCCGGACGAGTGAACGGCATTTGCGGCCGCCCGCCCTTTCCCGGTGCCTTGGGGAACTGCCCCAAATCCTCCATCTTCACTTTCGACGCCTCCCGATTCTCCCGTTGAATCGCTTCGTACACCTCCTTGCGGTGTACCGGAATCGTCGAGGGAGCGGTGATGCCAAGCCTCACCTTGTCTCCCCTTATGTCGACCACCGTGATCTCGATGTCATCGCCGATCATTATGGTTTCGTCACGCTGCCTGGATAAAACCAGCATCTGTGGGCTCCTTCCCAACCCGTTGCCTGAACCTTCCTGGTCGGCTTCGGGGGTGTGTTGCGAGGTCCCTCGATCCAACCCCGGCACATCGCCGGGGCCTGGACGCTCCCGCATTTTAGCGGAGTATTATAGCGTCCCGTTTGCTTCGAGTTTCCTCGGCCGCCTCCTTGCGGCTCAGACGTTTATATATTCACTTATTCGATCAATTCAGCTCAGCTCGACAGTCAGGCCGACCGGCTCACGTAGGCTGCCGCCTTTTCAGGCCGGGCCGCCGCCACCGCCGCGCCCGCCTTGGGCAGCTGCAGGATCGGATGCCGCGTCTGGTATTTCTTCTCGCTGATCACCACCTGCGCCGCCGCACGGGTCCCGGCATGAATCACCAGCGGGCCCTGCAGGTTCGCCGTCAGCGTCTCCTGCACCTTGTTGACGATGACCAGGACGTTGGCTTCTCCGAGGTCCTTCAGACCCAGCTCGGTGCGCGTCTCTTCACGCAGGGGGATCTGATAGTCCGGGACGAACAACAGCGGGTCCGTCACCACAAACGCCAGGTCCGCACATTCCACGGACTGAAGCCAGTAGAAGGTGGCATCGGCTTCCGGCTGGATCAGCACATAGTGCTTGTGCTGCGGAAAACCCAGGACGCCACGACCAAACGTGATCACCCTGCCGTCGTCCACTTCCACCGTCCCGAATCTGCTGGTCTGAACAATCATTCCTGAACTCCTCTGCGGCCTGTTCTTCCTGGCGGCTGCTTTCGTTACATCCCGAACGACCCTGTTCTGGGCGAGCCTTTTTGATTGCTTCGCGACCGGCCGCGGCCGCTACACAAATTATCGACTATCCATATCTAAAGCCATTAGATATTTAAACGTTAACTTAAAAAATCCAGAAGGCTCAGGTTCCGCGCCGTCTGGTTGGTCTGCAGCGCCGCCTGGTACGCCGTCTGGAGCTGCTGGAACTGCGTAATCGCGCTGGTCATGTCCGTATCCGCCAGCAGTGACAGCGCTGACTGCAGCGCCGTGTTTTCGTTCGTGTTGGTTGTCTTGCGCGCGTCTATCGCCTGCTCCCGCGCGCCCACCACCCCGCGCGACGCCGTCACCCGGCTGGCATCCGCCGTCAGCAGCGTGGCCGCCCGCGTGATCCCCGCTGAGTCATTTTTCAAAAGTGCGTCCCGCAGCATGGAAAGGCTCGTGAAGAGCCCGCCTGGCGAGAGCGTGTTCACGTCGCTCCCCGCCAGCACGCCCGCTGTTGCGTTGCCCGCAATCCCCAAATCCGCCGCCGCCGTCGAGCCGTTCAGCCCGGCCACCGTGAGCGTCCCGCCGCCTGTCGAAGCGTCCGTCAGCGTGATTCCGTTGCCGCTGGCATTGAGCGACGCGGTCACCTTCACGCCCGGATTGCTGTGGCCATCCGCCCCATTGATGGCATTGATCACATCCTGCACGGTCGTGGCGCCCGACGCGCTCACCGTGAAACTCGTCCCATCCTGCCGCGTCACCCGGAAATCATCCGTCGACAGCGTCACGTTTCCGCCCACCAGCGTGCCGCCCGTCCCCGTGGTGAAGATCCCAAGCACGCTTCCGTTGCTTGCGAAATTCGTCCCGCCGGTCACCATCAGGTTCCCCGGCCCGCCCGCCGTGTCGGTCAGCGTGATCCCATTTCCCGTCGGGTTCATCGCCGCCGTCACCGTGGTGTTTCCCGTCGCCCCATTGATCGCCGCGATCAGCTGCGACGCCGTCTTCACCCCATCCACCGTAACGTTGAAGCTGGTCCCGTCCGTCCGCGTCACCACCATCTGGCCCGTCGGCCCCCCCAGAGTGCTTACGCCCACGCCCGTCCCATTGTTCAATCCCGCCAGCTTCGTCGTCCCGGTGAGACTCCGAATCCCCAGGTCCCCTGCGGTGGTCCCGCCATTTTCCCCGATGCTCATCGCCGAACCCGACACCGGGTTGACCACGTTAATCCCCGTGCCATCCGCGTTCAGCGACGCCTGCACATTCACGCCCGCCCCATTGATGGCGTTGAGCAGGTCGCCAACCGTCGTCAGGCCGCCCATGGAAATGGTGGCCGTCGTTCCGCCATTGCTGATCAACAGCCCGCTCGCACTCACGCCAGCCCCGCCATTGAGGCTCGCCAGCGTCGTCGTCGCCGTTACCTTCGCCCCGAGATTCCCGCCCGTCATCGTTGCGGTCGCGGCCACGCTTCCGCCGATGCCCAGGTTCGCCGCCGCCGTCCCGCCCGTTACATCCGCAATGGTCACGCCCTGCGTCGAGTCGCCATTGACCACGAAGGACCCGCCGCTCAGGGCCACCGTTGCGTCGGAGCCCGTCCCGGTCAGAGCGGCGTTCATCAATCCCACCACATCCCCGGCGGTCGCCGCCTTGGACAGATCAACCGCCACCGTCGTCGCCCCGACGGTCAGGTTCACCGTCCCCAGCGAAACGCCCTTGCCCGTCGCCCCGCTGACATCCGCCAGCCGCGTGCTGCTCGTCAGCGCCGGTGAAAGATTCTGATTCCCCGTGACCTGCCCCGTCACCCCGCCAAAAACCTGGCCGCCGTTGACCGTGTAATCGAGCGTCGCTCCGTCGGAGGTCAGCACGCCCTGCGCCCCCTGGGATCCCACGTAGCGATACCCGCCCGCCGCCGCCACAAAAGGATCGCCGCCCGTCGCCGCCCCGCCGAAGACTGCCTGTCCCTGATACTTGGTGTTCGCCAGGGTCATCAGTTGTGTCAGCATCGAGTTGACCACCTGCGCCTGGGCCGCACGCTGGTCGGCCGTCACGCCGGTGCCCACCTGGCTGCTGGCCACGCTGCTGGCCTGGTTGATCAGGTCGCTGACCGAGCCGAGGGTGTTGTCGGCCTGCGACAAAAATCCTGCGGCGAAATTCAGATTGCTCATTTCCTGCACGTTCGAGGCCAACTGCGACTTCGTCCGCAGGATGCCGATGGCGGCCGCGGGATCGTCGCTGGGCTTGGTCAGCCGCTGCTGCGTCGAGAGCTGCTGCTGCACCTTCAGCATCGCGAGCTGGTCGCTCTGCAGCGTCCCGGTGAGCAGACTTCCCTTCATCTGCATGCTTACCCGGGCGATCGATAGTGGCACAACGTTCATAAGACTCTCAGCTACTCGTTATTGAATCAGGTTCAAAACCGTCTGCATCATCTGGTCCACCACGCTGATGAACCGCGCCGTCCCCTGGAATGCCCGCTGAAACTGCGTGAGGTTGATCGCTTCCTCATCCAGCGACACGCCGCTCACGGCCTGCTGCTGCGCCAGGAGCGTGTCATGCACGGTCCCCGTTGCCGTCGCGTCATCCGTGGCCGCCTTCGCCTTGGTCGCCAGCGCCCCGATGTAGTCGCTGTAGGACGTCTGCAGGCTCTTGCCCCCGAGGCTCTTCACCGTCACCGAGCCCGCAAGCGACAGCGCCTGGGCATTGCGGTTCGA
>CALCHA010000602.1 GCA_937901265.1 uncultured Phycisphaerales bacterium | reverse complement strand
GATGAATGGGTTGTGGTATGCGGCGTTGGAGACGATTGCCGAGGGGCTGCATGCCGCGGGGGATCGCGTGGGGGATCACTTTGAACGGCTGGCGGCGCGGTTTCGGCGGAGCTTCGCGAAGGCTTACTGGTGCGAGGAGCATGGCCGGATCTGCATTCCGACGGCAGAAGGGGTGCCGCACGCGGAGATTCCGGTGGCGGATCACGTGCTGTTGAGCGTGCTGCCGGTGTCGCCGATTCCGCGGACGAAGCAGCGGCAGGGGCTGCTGCAGGTGCGGGAAGCGGGGCTCGGGGAGGTGGGTGTGAAGGTGGAGAGTGACGGCGAGGTGGTCGAGAGCGTGTTGCACCGTGTGTGGCTGGCGCGGGCGCTGGCGGCGACGGCTGATCCGTCGGCGGCCTCCGTTGCGGATGCGGCGGCGGTGCTGGCGGGTCTGCGTGAGCAGATCGGGGCGCAGGCGGCGGCGCTGTACCGCCACGGCCGCCCGATCGGCGGGCCCGACCTGCTGGCGACCGCGGAAGTTCGCGCCGCCTTCGCCCGGATGTGACGGCGGGCAAGGCAAGGGGCCGCGGCCCGGGATGAGCGGCCGATACCCGCAGGGAAGGAACTTTTATGGGAACACCCACGGACATCAACGCTCGGCGTTACTACCGAGTGGCATTCCAGCGGTTTGAAGATGGATCTTTGATGCTCGATAAACTGGGGCGAGCCAAGGCTGCCATTTATCTCACGGGCTACGCTTCGGAATGTACAATGAAAGCGCTCCTTCTGGCGGTTACCGCGACCAGTCAGAAGGAGCAGATGCTGCATTCGTTCCGCGGTGCCATCGCGCACGACCTTGTCTGGTTGCGCGGCCGCCTCCGGGTGGCGGGGGTGTCTCCGCCAGCGCTTGTGGCAAAGGAAATGGCGTATGTGGCGAGCTGGTCCGTCGATTTACGCTATGAGCCGGGACCGGGCGATAGGGAGGACGCACAACGCTTTATCGCTTCGACACGCATGGTGCTGGAATGGGCAGACAAGAGGATTTAGCCATGGCAAAGATCATTGGAAATCACGGCGATGCAACGGTGGCGGCGGTGGCCGCGGCGCTGGAGGAATACGAGGTACGGCATCCGGGTGCCCAAGCCGCAGTTTATCGCCAGAATCCCGGAGCGATCCGAGCGCGGGTCGTGGATGATCGTTTTGCCGGCATGTCGCGTTCCCGGCGGCACGACGACGTATGGACATTTCTCGAATCACAGCTGGGTGAGGACTTGGTGAGCGAGATTTCGTCGCTGCTCCTGTTGCCCAACGCGGAACTTCGGTCATCGCTTGCGAATCTGGAATTCGAAGACCCGCTGCCGTCGGGAATTTAACGCGTCCGTCCGCCCGCCGCATTGGCGAACCGCCTGCTATTGTAGGCGGCGGTGGCATTGGTGGCGGTTCCGGGGCTACTCGATCTCGATGAGGAGGTCGCCGGTGGCGATCTGGGTGTTGGGGCGGACGTCGATGCGGGAGATTTTGCCGTCGCGCGGGCTGTAGACGGCGGTCTCCATTTTCATGGCTTCGATGGTCACGAGCTTGGCGCCTTTGAGGATCGTCTGGCCGAGCGAGACGGAGATCGAGGTGACTTTTCCGGGCATGGGCGCGCCGACGTGGGCCGGGTTTTGCGGGTCGGCCTTGGGGCGCTCGGTCTTCACGACGCCGCGCTTGCGGTCGGGGACTTTGACTTCGCGCGGCTGGCCATTGAGTTCAAAGAAGACCGTCACCATGCCATCGGCATCGGGATCGCCGACGGTGAGAAAGCGGACGAGCAACACCTTGCCCGGTTCGATTTCCATGGGGATTTCCTGATAGGGCTGGAGCCCGTAGAAGAAGGCGGGGGTGGGGATGACCGAGACGTCGGAGTAATGGGCGCGGAAGCGGTCAAAATCGAGGAAGACCTGGGGGTACATGAGGTAGCTGGCGAGGTCGGTGTCGGAGGGCTCGTGGCGGACCTTGGCGGTGAGTTCTTCGCGGGTTTTCTCCATATTGACCTTGGGCAGGGAAGCCCCGGGGCGACCCTTGAGGGGTTTTTCCTTGCCGAGGACGATCTTCTGGAGTTCTTTGGGAAAGCCGCCGGTGGGCTGACCGATATCGCCACGGAAGAACTCGACGACGGATTTCGGGAAGGCCAGGTGGCGCTCGGGATCGAGGACATCTGCAGGTTTGAGGTTGTTGGTAACCATGAAGATGGCCATATCGCCGACGATTTTGGAGGAGGGGGTGACCTTGACGATGTCGCCAAAGAGCTGGTTGGCGTCGGCGTAAGCGCGTTCGACCTCAGGCCAGCGGCCTTCGAGGCCGAGGGATTTGGACTGGACGCGGAGGTTGGTGTATTGGCCGCCGGGCATTTCGTGGAGGTAGACGCTGGAGGTGGGGGCGAGCATCCCCTCTTCGAAGGGGGCATAGAAGCGGCGGACGGATTCCCAGTAATCGGAATACTCGGAGAGGCGGTCCTGGGAGAGGCCGGTGGCGCGCGGGGTATTTTCGAGGGCGGCGACCACGGAGTTCATGTTGGGCTGGCTGGTCATGCCGGACATGCTGGAGACGGCGCAATCGACGATGGAGACGCCGGCCTCGGCGGCCATGAGGTAGCTGGCGGCCTGCATGCCGGCGGTGTCGTGGGTGTGGAAGTGGATCGGCACGCCGACCTCGTCGCGCAGGGCCTTGACGAGCTTGCGTGCGGCCAGCGGCTTGAGCAGGCCGGCCATGTCCTTGATGCAGAGGATGTGGGTGCCCATGCGTTCAAGCTGCTTGGCGAGCTTGACGTAGTAGCTGAGCGAATATTTGTCGCGGCGGGGATTCAGGATGTCGCCGGTGTAGCAGATGGCGGCCTCGCAGAGGGCGTCGGTTTCGAGGACTGCTTCCATCGCGACCTTCATGTTTTCGATCCAGTTAAGGCTGTCGAAAATGCGGAAGACGTCCATGCCCTGCCGCGCGGCGAGTTTGGCGAAATCGCGCACCACGTTGTCGGGATAGTTGGTGTAACCCAGGGCGTTGCTGGCCCGGAAGAGCATCTGAAAGAGCACGTTGGGAACCGCTTTGCGCAGCTGGGCGAGGCGGTCCCAGGGGTCCTCGGAGAGAAAACGCAGGGACGAATCAAAGGTGGCGCCGCCCCACATTTCGAGGGAGAAGAGGCTGGAGAGGTTCTGCGAGACGAAGGGGGCGCAGCCGAGCAGGTCGGTGGTGCGCACGCGCGTCGCCAGCAGCGACTGGTGGGCATCGCGCATGGTGGTGTCGGTGATGAGCAGTTTTTTCTGCTTCAGAATCCACTGGGCGAACGCCTTGGGGCCCAGCTCTTTGAGCTTGTCGCGCGTGCCGGCGGGCGGGGGCGTCGGCGTCTCGGGGAGGGGCGCGGGGGTCGTCATGATGGAGACGTCGGGCTTCTTTTTCACTTCGGGGCGGCCATTGACGATGACGTCGCCGAGGTAGGTCAGGAGCTTGGTGGCGCGGTCGCGGCGCTGCGGGAACTTGAAGAGCGAGGGGGTGCTGTCGATGAAGGTGGTGGTCACCTGGCCGGCTTGAAAATCGGGATTGGCGACGAGGTTCTGCAGGAAGGGGATGTTGGTTTTGACGCCGCGGATGCGGAATTCGGCGAGCGCCCGCTGGGTGCGGGAGATCACTTCGTCAAAGGTGCTGCCGAAGCAGGTGAGCTTGACCAGCAGGGAATCAAAGTGGGGGGTGATGACAGCCCCGGAGTAAGCGGTGCCGCCATCGAGGCGGACGCCGTAGCCCGCGGGAGAGCGGTAGGAGGAAATGCGGCCATAGTCGGGGGTGAAGTGGTTGGCGGGGTCCTCGGAGGTGATGCGGCTCTGCAGGGCGACGCCGCGGAAGGTGAGGTCTGCCTGGCGCGGGAGATGGAGGGGCGCCTCATGCAGGTTGTAACCCTGGGCGATGCGAATCTGCGATTTCACAAGGTCGATGCCGGTGATGATTTCAGTGACGGTGTGTTCCACCTGAATGCGCGGGTTGACTTCGATGAAGAAAAATTCGTGGGTCTGGCCATCGACGAGGAACTCGACGGTGCCGGCGTTGCGGTACTGCACCTGGCGGCCGATCTTGAGCGCTGCGGCGCAGATGCGCTCGCGCACTTCCAGCGGCAGGCTCACGGCAGGCGCGAGTTCGACGACCTTCTGGTGGCGTCGCTGGACGGTGCAGTCGCGTTCGAAGAGGTGCAGCAGGTTGCCGTGGGAATCACCGAGCAACTGCACTTCGATGTGCTTGGCGTGCTGGATGTAGCGTTCGAGGAAGACCTCGCCCTTGCCGAAGGCCGCGCCGGCCTCGCGGGAGGCCTCGGCGAGTTTTTCCTGCAGCTCGCCCATTTCCTTGACGACGCGCATGCCGCGGCCCCCGCCGCCATGCGCCGCCTTGATGATCAGCGGGAATCCGATGCGTTTTGCCTCGCGCTGAACCTCTTTCCATTCGGACAGGGAGTCTTCGGTGCCGGGGACGATGGGGGCGCCGGCCTTTTCGGCGATTTTGCGGGCGGCGGTCTTGTCGCCGAAGCCGCGGAGCATCTCCGGCGTGGGGCCCACAAAGGTGATGCCGGCATCGGCGAAAGCCTGGGCGAAGTCCGCGGTTTCTGAGAGGAAGCCATAGCATGGATGACAACGCTCGGCC
>CALCHA010000601.1 GCA_937901265.1 uncultured Phycisphaerales bacterium | reverse complement strand
CACGACCGGCGGCCGGGCGCCCAGCGCCCTTCACCACCCCCGCCTGCGCCCGCGCCACATTCGTCTTGCCGGGGGCCGACTCGCCGGGCTTCGGACCCTTCATCAAGGTGAGGTTCTTCAGCACCTTCCCGCGCAGCGAACGCTCCGAGGTCATCTCCGTGGACACGTCCACCCCGGGCTCTCCGTTGGCCGCCTTGGCAAATGTCGTCGCTTCGCTGGCCGCTTCGTAGGCCTCGGGCGTCTCGTCTTTGTGGTCCTGCTCAATGTCGTCCAGATCGCGCGACTCATCCTGCGATTCTTCATCGCGATCGATGATCGAACCGCCCGTGAGGTTCGAGCTCACGCCGCCCATCGGTCGCGACACCAGCCGGTCCCGCGGCAAATCCTCCGCCGAAATTGCCTCCTCATCCCCATCCGCGGCCGCTTCGGCCTCACGCTCCCGGTCATCCTCATCCAGCGACTGGTTCGACGCCCCCAGTCCCGCGCCCCGCACGCGCCGCATCCCCGCCTCTTCATCCGCTTCATCCTGATCCCCGATCGGCGTCGGATAGACCGCACGCCCGCGCTTCCGCCGCTTGCTCGGCGGATCGATCTCCACAAACTCCACCGAATTCGATCCCGTCGATTCGTCCGGCAGCTCCATCACGATCGGAGCGTCATCCTCCGCATCCTCATCAATGTCCGCATCCCCCTGCTCCTCCCCTTCCACATCCCGGCCCTCCATGCGGGCCTCTTCCTCTTCTGCGTCCAACTCATCCATACCGGCGGCCTCCATGAAGCGTTCCTGCGAGCTTACCGAGGCACGCTCACGCAATTCAGGTGCCGGAGGAAGCCCCAGCTCCTTCCGCCAGTCGATCCGCGGCGAATCCCCCCACAGCAATTCCAGGTCGTAAAAATCA
The DNA here is from genome assembly GCA_937901265.1 of uncultured Phycisphaerales bacterium. GTDB lineage: Bacteria > Planctomycetota > Phycisphaerae > WQYP01 > WQYP01 > CALCHA01. The sequence goes on along the minus strand of CALCHA010000601.1, from coordinate 5,290 downwards.
CGCGAGTCGTTGTCGAACACATGCACCACCACATGCACGCAGTCCACGAGAATCCAGCGGGCGCTGTCATAGCCCGACACCTGCCACGCCTTGAACCCCATACTCTTGCCCAGATCGCGCGTCTCGTCGATCACCGTCCGCATCTGTCGCGGCGAGGTGCCCGTCGCGATGATGAAAAACTCCGTCACCGGCGATTTTCCTCGCAGGTCCAGAAGCACCACATCTTCGCAGCGCGTGTTGAAAGCCAGTTCCGCCGCCGCCATGGCGAATCGGAGCGAATTGGACTTTTCGACCGAGGGGGTCGGCGGGTTGTCGTGCGTGGTCGTAATGGGAATCCTCCTGCGCGTTCTGCGGCGGGGCAGTCAATGAAATCGACGTATCTTAGGCCCAACGCAAGCAAGGTGCCAAGGGCATCTTCCCAACAGCTCACGTCCGCAGGCGGTTCAGCCACGAGCGTTCCGCAAACAAGCGGTCGAAAGCTCGGGCCAGCGGCATCAGCAGGGCCAGCGCCGTCGTGCAGGGCGGCAGCGGCACCGGAGAAAATCGGGCCAGCAGCGCTCCCGAGCACGCCGCACACACCAGAAAGCTGCGCCGCCCACGCGGCGTCAGCGGCTCCGTCCCCGGCAACGCCAGCAGAAACACCGCCGCAAACGGGGCATCCGACGTCAAAAATATCGTCGCCAGCAGCGATGCCAGCTCTGTCGGAAACGCCCGCACGAACAACGCCACCCGATGCACCCCCGATTGCAGCAGCACCCCGGGCGGCAACGCCACCAGCGTCAGCGTCACCGCAAAGGCGACCAGGTACAACGCCACCGACCGCGGCCGCAGAATGTAGCGGTACGCCAGGTACAGCCCCCCCGCCAATATTCCCGCCAGCGACACCAGCCCCGTACGCCCCGAAAAGGCCCCCAGCAGCACCAGCTCCACCGGCGGCAGCCGCGACACCAGCGCCCCATCCAGCGTGTCCCGCATGGTCCCCTGCGGCAGCGTCGCCGCCGCAGGACTTCCCGCCGGCGCCAGCTCCTCCGCCAGTTCATCCAGCGTCATGATCGCCGCCCGCGCGGGGGGTTCCATCCGCAGGGCGTCGTTGCCCTGCAGCTCCAGCGACGTCGGCCAGCGATAAAGTGGGGCCGACGCCTGGTTGCGTATGTCCCCCATCACCAGCCGGTCGCGCGCCAGAATCGCCGGCTGCGGCAACACCGTGTAGCGCGACTCGTTCCACAGCCCCTCATTGGGCACCAGCGGCAGCACCACGAACTGCAGCCCCAGCGCAAAAAGCACCGCCACATGCGTCCGCTCCTTCCCCGGCCCGCCGATCAACAAAAACGTCGGCGGCAGCAGCAGCGCCAGCAGGGCCACCGTCCAGGCAGGCCACGTCGGCTGCGCCAGGGCCGCCAGCAGCATCGCCGCCGTGACCGCGTGCGGAAACAGCAGAATCCTGCCCCCGGGGGTAAACCGCTTCAGCACCGTGTGCGACACCGACGCCGCCACCAGCGCCGCCAGCAGCAGCAGCAGCGCCCGCCATCCGAAAATGACGCTTCCCCAGGCCAGCGTCGGCACCAGCGCAAAGGACAGCGCGCGGTAGAATTCCCGACGCGCGACTGGCCAGACGAGAAATGGAGCGGAGGGCATCCCCGCATCCTAAAGCCCCGATGGGCATTAGGGAATCACCCCTCCGCACCTGTCGCCCCCCACCGCCGCCCACCCCCTCAGCCAAGGCTGATCCGCGGATCCACCGCGGCGTAGGCAATGTCCACCAGCAGATTGAACAGCACCACGATCGCCGTGTAAACCAGCGTCGCCCCCAGCACCAGTGGGATATCGTTGTTCAGGCAGCCATTCACAAAGTGGGTGCCCAGCCCGGGGATCGCGAAGAGTTTTTCCACCACGAACGACCCGGTGAGAATCGTCGCGGCGGCGGGGCCGAGATACGAAAGCAGCGGCAGCCCGGCATTGGCCCCCACATGCCGCGCGATCACCCGCGAGGCCGGCAGCCCCTTGGCCCGCGCCGTGCGGACGAAGTCCGCGCCCAGCACCTCCAGCGTGCTCGCCCGCGCCAGGCTCGCGATGTAGGCCATGTAAAACAGCGACAGCGTCACCGCCGGCAGCACCAGTTGCCGCGGCGAGCCCCAGCCCCCCGACGGCAACAGCGGAATCGCCACCACCAGCAGCATCAGCAGCAATGCCCCCACCACAAAGCTCGGCAGGCTTACTCCCAGCAGCGTCCCGAATGTCAGCAGAAAATCGGGCCAGCGGTTTTTCGACAATGCCCCCAGTGTCCCCGCCACCACCCCGCCCCAGAGCGCGATCAGCAGCGCTGTCGCCCCCAGCGTGATCGAGATCGGCAGGGAGTGCGCAATCACCTCCGACACCGACCAGTTGGGATAATCAATCGTGGGACCAAAATCGAACCTCACCGCCTTCGACAAATAGGCCCAGTAGGCCCTCCCCACATAGGCCGCCCGCTGCCCTGCCGACAGATTTTTTCGCTCCGCTGCCGGAAGGGTGAGGTAATCGAGCCCGTAGCTCTTCGCCAGCGCCTGCCGCACCGCCAGCGGTGGTGCCTTCTCGCCGACAAAGGGATCCCCCGGCGCCATCATCAACAGACCGAAGGTGACCGTGTAGACCACCCACAGGACCGCCACCGATTGCAGCAGACGCGCAAAAAGAAAACGAACCATGCCAGCCCTACTTCCGCGCGATCCACTTCAACTGTGTCAACAGCCGCACATTCACATCAAACCCGCTGATCTTCCGATCGTCATACATGTAACCATCCCCATACTGATACAGCGGCAAAAAGGGGCATTCGTCGGTCACCAGCAGCTTCTCCGCCTCTGACAGAATCGCCAGCCGTTTGCTGGGATTGGCTTCTTTCGCGGCCGCTTCGAGCAGCCCGTCATACGCGGGGCTGCTAAAGCGCCCGTCGTTGTTGCCGTTGGTCGACTTCGCCAGATCGAGCCACGTCGTCGGGTCGGGGTAGTCGCCATACCACCCGCCGCGGGCGATGTCGAAATTGTGCGCCTCGCGCCGCTCCGGCCCGAAGGACCCCCGCTCGATGCCCCGATAGGTCACATCCACGTTCAGGTTGTTCTTCCACATCTGCCCCAGCGCCATCGCGATCTGGCTGTGAATCGCCTCATTGTTGAACAGCACCTCCAGCGGTGGAAGCCCCCGGCCGCCCGGATAGCCCGCCTCCGCCAGCAGCCGCCGCGCCTCGGGTATATCCATCCCCAGTCCCTGGGGGCTGACGTAACCCGGGATCGCCCCCGGCGGAACGATCACCCCCAGCGGCTTTTGATGCATCCGCGTCACGTCGTCTACGATCTTCTGCCGATCGACCGCCAGGCACAACGCCTTGCGCACCCGCTTGTCTTGCAGCGGCCCGCGGGTGCAGTTGAACTCGAAGTAATAGCTGCCGAACACCGGCTGGTAGTGGATCAGCCGCCGCTTCTCCGGATCCTTCTGCGCAAGCAGATCCTCGATGAACTGCTGCGGCACGAAGGTCAGGCAATCGACGGTCCCCGAATCAAACGCCAGCAGCGCCGCCCGCGGATCGCTGATCGCCTTGATGATCAACCGGTCCGTCTTCACGTTGCCCCGGTCCCAATAATGCGCGTTGGGCTCGAGCAGCAGGTATTCCTTGAACTTCCAGTCCGCCAGATAGTAGGGGCCATTGGTTACCAGGTGCGGCGGCCGCGTCCAGATGCCGTTGTAGCTCTGCACCCCTTTGGAATCCGTCAGCAGGAATGGCCGCATCGCCGCCTCGTTGAGCGGAAACAAGGGCGGAAACGCGCACAGATCCAGAAAGTAAGAGCAGGGAAACTTGAGCCGCACCACCAGCGTGTGGGCATCCACCGCGCGGACCGCCACCGTGGAAAAGTCCGGCTTTTCTCCCCGGCCCAACGCCTCGGCATATTCTTTGGCGCCGTCGATCGTGTAGAGCAGCTCGATGTAATCGGCGCCCGTCGCCGGGGTCAGCACCCGCTTCCACGCGAACTCAAAATCCGCCGCGGTCACCGGGTCGCCATTCGACCACTTCGCCTCTGGCCGCAGGTGAAACGTGTAGGTCCGCAGGTCCGGCGAAATGTCCCACGACGCGGCCGTGCCCGGCACCGGCTTCACGGTCACCGGGTCATACGCCAGCAGCCCCTCCCACAACGCCATCGCGGTGCGGATGTCCGCCATCCAGCTCATCCGGCCGACGTCCAGCGTCTTGATCTCGTCGGCGTTGGCGATGGTGATCGTCCGCGGCGCGCCCGCCCGCACCCCTCCGCCGCTCAGCGCAAAACAAAGCACTGCCAGGGCCAGCAGCAGCAGCGACGGGATGAGGAGCACGCGCGACATGCCCGGTAGCCTACAACAGGATGAGGCAATTGGTAATTGCACGCCTCGCATTTGCCCCCCCTGGCCGGCGCTATTCCTTCTGGATGGTCCAGCCGCTCCCCGTCGGCGGCGTCACCGGCGGAATCTTCGCCGCCCCGCTGTTCACCTGCACGTCCGTCAATGAAATCGTCGTGACATCGCTGCTCTTCTGGTTCAGCTCCACCTTCACCGGCAGTTCCAGCTTCTTGTCCACCGTCAGCGTCATCGATTTGTAGTCAAACTTCGACTTCACCGCCGCCCGCGGCACCAGCTTCAGCACCACATGCTCCGCGTCCGGGGCCTCGCCCATCGTCACCACGAAGTCCCGCACCACGTCCGCCGGCTTCAAGCCGATCGGCAGCGGCATGGGCCCCCCGACGCTGGTCACCCCTCCCGGCACTCCCCCCGGCGTCGTCATGGTCGTCAGCCGGAAGGTCTTGGCCTTGTTGTCAACCAGCGCCAGTTTCGCCCCATCGAAGATGACCTGCTCGTCCGGGCTCGGCAGCGCCTTGCCCCCCGCCGTCGCTTTGGTGAAATGGGCCGCAAACCGCGGATCACCGGGCGCATCGTTGACGAACTCCGCATCTCCCAGCTTCGATTCGGTATCGCCCGCGAGGTGATCCGTCCGCAGTTCCACCTTGGCGGTGAAGTCCTTCAAGGTCGCCTTGCGGGCTTCAAGCATGGTGAGCACGGCCATGGCTTCAGGCGAAGGCTCCCCGGACGCCGCAGCCGGACCGCCCGCCGGCGCCGCCGCCAGAAACACCGCCATACCCATGAGCATCCCCCCCACCACCGCCACGCGCACCGAACGTCTCACCATCAGCCATCTCCATCCACAAGGGGCAAAAGCTCGCGCAGGCTCCGCACACAGTAGCGTGCCATGTCCGCATAGGCCGGTCGCCGCCCGCCATCACGGGAGAGC
>CALCHA010000600.1 GCA_937901265.1 uncultured Phycisphaerales bacterium | reverse complement strand
ACTTATACGCTTCTCCGAACTTCTCCAGCACCGTATGGGTAAACACCTCTGGCGCAAAGGTCGTCCCGGTCTGCACATGGTTGGACGTCTGCGCCTTGACCGCCTGCCCAATCGCCGCGGGCAGCAGCGCGACCGCCCCGGTCCCGCCCGCCGCCCCCGGGGCACCGAGCATCGCGTTCATGTCCCCCGCATTGGTGTGTCCCCCGGGGAAAATCATCAGCAGACCCCCACCCTCCACATACTTGCGCAGCGCGTCCAGGACGGCCGGCGCTCGCGGTGTCGTGGTGTCTGAGAGCACCACCGCGGCGTAGGGCGGCAAGGCCGTGGTCGGAAGCTCCAGCTCGGTAATTACATGCGGCGCGAACCCGCCCCCGATCGCCGCCGGCGTCCCGGGCCCCGTCCGATCATCCGCCGACAGGGCCAACGCCACCTGGAGGTAGGTCGTGCTGCCGAGCGTGTGGTTGTCTCCCGGCGAGCCGTCTACCAGCAGCACCGGTATCTCCCGCCGCACGTTCACCAGCAGCGTTCGGCTATCATCCACCGGCAGGCTGTCGGCCGAGAGACGGGCCTCGATCGCATGTCGCCCCGGTGTCGAGAGGGGCAACGCCACCGTGATCGTCCGCGGGCTCCCCGGATCGATCCGCGACAGCTTCTCCGTATGCCCCGCCACGCCATCGACCAGAATCGACAGCGGCACATCCACCGCCGGACGGTCGGTCGCGTTGAGCACCGTCACTTCAAACTCCGCCCGCGTCCCCGCCACCACGATCGGGTGCACCGACCGCAGCCCTGTCACTGCCATGTTTGATTGCGCCGCGTCCCCGTAATCCAGTATCCGCGTCTCCGTCGCCAGCGCCTTGGCCGTCGCCAGCGCCTTCTTCAGATGATCCGCCCCACCGGCCGCCCTCTGCTCGCCGCGGTTGCCGCTGTCGCGAATAGCGCTGTTCGAGGCATCGGTCAAGATCAGCAGCTCGCGCGTCCGCGCGCTGTCCCCCAGCTCCTTGAGCGCGTCTCCTGCCTGGTCGAGGGCGGAGGCCAGGTCCGTCGAAGCGTCCGACGGCAGCGCCGCCGCCACCCGCGCCTTGACGGAATCCTTGTCCATCGACAGACGGTTGTTCGACGCTCCATTCGCCGTCGTGCCCCCGCGCGACCCTCGGATCACCATCACCTTGTCCGCCGGGTCCAACGTCATCAGCCATTCTGTCAGGGCCTTCTTCGACTTTGTGAACGCCGACGCCGCGGTGTTCCCGGGTGCCGCGTATCCCATTGAATAGGAGTCATCCCACACCACCACATAGGCTTTCTGGCCGCTGGAAAATGCCCCGAGGAGCGTGTTGTGGGAGACCAGTTGCGCCACGCCCGCGGCCAGGAGCAGCAGCGCCAGACAGCGCGTCGCCAGCAGCAGCCAGCGCCGAAACTTGAGCTTCCGCGCATTGCGCCGCTGCGCCGCCAGCAGAAAGTCCATGGCCGCCCACACCACCGTGCGGAACTTCCGCTTGTTCAGCAGATGGATCACGATCGGAATCGCCACGCAGGCCGCCCCCGCCGCGAAAAGCAGCGGCGAGACAAACCCGAACGCAAGTATCGGCAGCCCCATCGTCATCAGGCCATTCCTCCGAGCCGGGCGGACCCATCACGGAAGCAGGAACTCCGCGCAAACCCGCCCCGCGTCGTCCTTCCGGCATGCGTCATTGCTGCTTCGCAGGTCATCATGCTTTTCGTCATTTCATCCGCGCCGCACGTGTCGCCAAAAATCCCGGCAGCGTCACATCCAGCGGCAGCGACGTGTCCACCTGCACGTAATCCACATGCATCTTGTGACACTCCGTCCGCAGAATCTCCGTGTGCTTCCGCACCTCCTCCAGATAGGCCTCGCGCAGCGCCCGCGGCTCGACCACCAGCTCCCCCATATCCTCCAGCCCTTTGAACAGAGTCGTCGCCTCGAAGGGAAAATGCAGCTCGTCATGATCCAACACCTGCAGCAGGATCAAATCGTGCCGCCGATACCGCAGATGTTGAATGCCCTTGATGATCGCCTTGGGATCGTCGAACAAATCGGAGATCAGCACGATCAGGGAGCGATGCCGCAACTGCTCGGCAATCTCATCCAGGATCGCCCCCGTGCGCGTCTTCTGGTTCTTGGGGGTGGTGGAAAGCTCATCGATGATGATCCGCCACTGCTTCGGGTTGTTCGACGGCTTGATGAAGTGCCGCACTTTTTGGTCGAAGACCGCCAGTCCCGCCGCATCCTGCTGGTGCAGCGCGACATACGCCAGCGACGCGGCGATGCTGGTGGCGTGGTCGAACTTGCGCCAACCCCCCTTGTCCCGCCAGGTGCGGGTTTCGCTCCCCGCATAGGTCATCGATTCAGACGCGTCGACCACCAGCATCACTTGCAGATTGGTCTCTTCCTCATATTGTTTGATGTAATGCCGATCCGTCCGCCCGAACACTTTCCAGTCGATGTGCCGGATGTCGTCGCCGTGGACGTACTGCCGATGCTGGGCGAACTCGATCGAAAAGCCCTTGTAGGGGGAACGGTGCATGCCGGTGATGAAGCCTTCGACGATCAGCCGCGCGCGAATGTCCAAGGCCGCAATTTTCGCGAGCGTCCTGGGCTCCAGGTACTGGCGGTAATCGATCTTTTCAGCGGCTTGCGTCACGTCGTTCACTCTCGTTTTCAGCACGAAGTCACGAAGCTGTGAAGGTCACGAAGATTTATAAAATAGCTTCGTGGCCTTTGACCCTTCGTGCCGTCGTGCTTAACTCTTTCCTGCAAACACCTTCGGCAACTGTGCCGCAGTCGCATCCGCCTCCGCATCCCGCGGCGTGTTCTCAATCAGCATCCGCACGATATCGTCAGGCCGCACGCCTTCGGCTTCCGCGTTGAAGTTCGTCAGCACGCGATGCCGCAGCGTCGGATAGGCCACCGCCCGGATGTCCTCCGTGCTGACATGATACCGCCCCTGCAACAGCGCCCGCGCTTTGCCCGCCAGAACCAGCGTCTGGCTGGCCCGGGGTCCCGCCCCCCAGCTTACAAAATCCTTGATGAACTTCGGCGTCTCGGGCTGGTTCACGCGCGTCTGCCGCACCAGCCGAATGGCGTAACGCGCCACGTGCTCCGCCACCGGCACTTTGCGCACCAGCTCCTGCAGCGCGATGACATCTTCCGCCGACAGCACGTGCTTCAGATCGATGTGCCGGGGCGCCGTCGTCAGGCGCACAATGTCGAATTCTTCCTGCTCGCTCGGATAGCTCACCAGCACGTTGAACATGAACCGGTCCAGCTGCGCCTCGGGCAGCGGATAGGTCCCCTCCATCTCGATCGGATTCTGCGTCGCTAAGACGAAGAACGGCTCCTCCAGCGGATACCGCTGCCCCGCCGCCGTCACCTGGTGCTCTTGCATCGCCTCCAGGAGGGCTGCCTGCGTTTTCGGAGGGGTTCGGTTGATCTCGTCGGCGAGGATGACGTTGGCGAAGATGGGGCCCTTGACGAACTGCATCCGACGGTGGCCATCGCCCGTCTCCTCGAGGATCTCGGTCCCGGTGATGTCCGCCGGCATCAGGTCGGGCGTGAACTGGATCCGCCGGAACTTCAGCTTGAAGACCTGGGCGATCGTGCGGACCAGGAGCGTCTTCGCCAGGCCCGGGGCGCCGGTGATCAGGCAGTGCCCGCCGGCGAAC